>JAZQTI010000116.1:0-3842 GCA_045630665.1 Candidatus Scatovivens sp. | reverse complement strand
GCTTTAGCCATAGGTGCTAAACAGTTTGTTGTACAAGATGCTGCAGAAATAATATTATCTTCTGCTGTTAATGTTCCTTCGTTTACTCCATAAACGATTGTTGGTAAGTCTTTTCCTGCTGGTGCAGATATAACTACCTTTTTAGCTCCTGCTGTAATATGAGCTGATGCTTTTTCTTTTGATGTATAGAATCCTGTACATTCTAAAACAACGTCAACTCCTATTTCTCCCCAAGGTAAATTAGCTGCATCTTTTTCTGCATATATTTTGATTGTTTTTCCTTCAACTGTAATAGAATCTTCTCCAGCTACTACAGAATCTGCTTTGTCATATCTTTTTTGTGCAGAATCATATTTTAAAAGATGTGCTAACATATCAGGACTTGTTAAATCGTTAATTGCAACGATTTCATATCCTTCTGCTCCAAACATTTGTCTAAACGCAAGACGTCCAATACGTCCAAAACCATTTATAGCTACTTTTACTGACATAATATAAATTCCTCCAATTCTGATACTTTAATGTCTTTTTAGTATCTCATTATATTTCGGTCGCTTTCGACCATAGATATTCTATAATATTTTATCGAACTTTTCAAGTACTTTTTACAATTTTGTCACACCGCCAAAACAAACTTATAATTTTTCTTATATTTTATGGCATTATATTATGATCATGTACATCCATTGAATTTACCATAATAGCTGACCATATCAAAAATCCCGCAATTAAAAAATATATAATTCCGTTTTTTATTTTTTTATTTATCAAACATCTAATTACATTTATTAATAAAACACACCCAAACAAAAAAGCTCCCCATTTATAAATTTTCATAATAGGATTAAATATTCTATTTAATGAACTAGCAGATCCTGATGTATCACTTGCATAATTAACATCATCTTTTATAGTTTGAGAATTCTCTATCTCACTAAATGTTAATGCATTAACATCCCACATAATTAAAATAACAAGACAAAAACTAATTATTCCAAATAAAATTTTAATTCTTCTTTTTTTATTTTTCATATACAATTCTCCTTTTACCAAAAAAGCGATATTTTAATAATATCGCTTTTTCTAATCACATTATTCTGTAACTGTAATTTTCACTGGTTTACAAATATCTTCGATTTCTGGATTGTAATAATCATAAAATCTCATTGCAGCTCCAGTTATTTCTTCTGGATATAATGCTCTATATTGAATTTCTAGATTTACCTTTTGAGCGGTATTAAATGTTCTTAAATAAATATAAATTTTTCCATAATTATATTCGTATTTTTCTATTTTTCCGTCATATTTTAACTCTAGTAATGATTCTTCTATTGGTGTACATCCTTGAGGTATATTTATTTCTAATAAACCATTTTCTATATTAACAGTTCTATTAACAATTTCAATATTTTGTGTAATTATATCATTTACTTTTGCTACTGTATCAATAGTTTGAGTTATTTCGAATTTATCATTTTCTTTAACATTATCATATTTTTCATAATAATTTTTTACTATTTCATATGACATCTTTCCTTTTTCTAATTCTATTGAAAAATGATTTTCAACTGAAAGATTTTCGAAATCTACTTCATATACATCTAATGAATTTTTTCCAATATCTATTTTTTGTTCTTCATCATTTATTGAAACAACAACGGTTTGTTCTTTTATATCAGAACCCTCTGAAAATTCTGTTATTGCTTTTAATGCAAGAACTGTAGCTTGTGTTGTTCCCCAAGTTCCTCTGTAATCCTTAGCTGAATATATATATTTTACAAATTCCTCATTTGTATCTTGGTTTGAATTCATTTTTGTTAATGCTAAAGATGCTAATGCTGTTGTTTGAATTGTTTGATGTCTACCTCTTGTACCATAATAATCGTTTATTCCTGAAGTTAAATATGATCCATTATTATCTACAACAACTCTTGATTTTAATTGTTTTATAACATCATTTGCCTCACTCTTATTATTTGTATTTGCAAATACATTTGCCATTAATGCTAATGTATAAGAATCATCTGTATCTTCCATTTCTTTTTTCAAATAGTTTACAGATTTTTCTAATCTTTGATCTTCTGGACAAACTTCAGATAAAGCCCATATAATATATGCATTCATTGCTAATTCATTTGTAGAAGCAGCTCCACCAATATATGTTGAACGATATTTAAATGTACCATTAGATTTTTGTACATCAAATAAATATTCTTTCATATTTTTAACAACATTTTCATCTATTTCATATACTTCTGATAATTCATTCATTTCCATCAATCCAAATGCTGTAATTACTGGTTCTGCTGGGGCATTTCCATATAATGAATATCCACCTTTTGTTCCAGAAACTTCATATGTTAATAATTTTTGATATCCTGTTGAAATATATTCTAACGCTTTTTTATTTAATTCTTCATTATCTATTCTATTTTCTTTTAAATGTTTTAATACATAAATATCTGGATATAATGATGATGATGTTTGTTCGAAGCATCCTGTTGGTAATTGTAACATACCTTCTATATTTTCAATTGCTTGAACAAGAGGTGTTGCATATAGTCTTACTTTTACATTTTTTGTACCCTCAATAGCATCTTCATCAAATATTATATCTTGTGAATATTTATCACTTATAATGCCACTTGATACCATTTGATTTACTTCTAAACCATTTGGTTTTACTTCTAAACTTTTTTCAACAATATCAGATACATTTCCACTTGATGTTTCAATTCTTAATACTTGATTTCCATCTTTTAAGATTTCTAATGGTATATAGATCATATTTGTTGATTTTGCTGGAACTGTTACTTTTTCCGGATATGTTCCTATAGTTGCCCAATCATTTGATGCCACTTTTACATTTACAGTTAATACATCTTCTGTATAATTATATAATGTAACAGGAATACTTGTTTTATCTGTAACAACTGAATTTGTTGGTAATGAAAAATCAACAAAAAATTCTTTAAATACTTTAAAGTTTGCCGAACCATAACCTATATTTCCATTTTTTGTATTTCCTATTGTTTGAATACTCCATGTTGTTATATTGTCACTTAATTTTGTTGTATATTTAGCTTTACCATCTTCTGTAACTAATTCTGGTATAAAAGCCAAACTCTCTAAAAATATATTTCTAACATTTTCTTCTGTTTCAACTTGTTTCTCAATTTCTTCAAAATCATTTGTAGAACTTTCATAAGTTACTTCTTGATTTACATAGTCATTTTTCGAAGAATTACTTGATTTTATATCAGATAATGAAAAATCAAATATTCCTCCATTAATTGAAGAACTGCTTCCACTTGTATCAGAAGCTCCAGAAGTAATAAAATCAGCAGATTCTGTTGCAAAATTATCCAAGTTAATTCCGCTACTACTGCTATTGCTACTAGAATCATGTGTTATAGGAGGGTTATTAAAATTATATCCTCCTGCCCCACCTCCTCCAGATGAGCTACCAATAGTTTCTGATGAAGTCATAGAATCTGTAATAGTTGATCCCGCGAAACTATTACTTAATGCAAATGCAATCATTATAAGAATTAATACAATCATTCCAACTCCAATAATCATCCCTAACACTTCTGACGCATTTATGTTTAATACTATTTTTCTATCAACCATTTTTGTTTTTGTATTTTTAAATATAAATTTGTTAAATAACACATAAACTATTATACCAATTAATATACACCATTCTTCAAATAATGGTTCTATTACATACATACAACCCCAAAAGATTATCGTTCTTAATAATACTTTACAGAAATTATGTATTTTCTTTAAATCACCTGTTAATTTTTCTTTTTTATTTTTTGCAGTTAATATTCCAA
>JAZQTI010000115.1:0-10595 GCA_045630665.1 Candidatus Scatovivens sp. | reverse complement strand
CAGCTAAAGCTGCTATTGATGAATTAAGAGCTCAAGGAGTTAAAGCTGGTTTAATCAAAGTTAGAATGTTTAGACCATTCCCTTCTGAAGAAATCGCTGAAGCTTTAAAAGGTGCAAAAGCAGTTGCAGTTTTAGATAAAGCTGATTCTTTAAATGCTGCTGGTGGAGCATTATTCGAAGATGTAGTTTCAGGAATGTATGTTGAAAAAATTCATGTTCCTACAGTAAACTATGTTTACGGTATTGGTGGTAGAGATACTACAGTTAAAGATATTCAAAAAGTTTATAAAGATCTAGAAGAAGTTGCTGCAACTGGAGAAGTTGGTAACCCATATAGATATTTAGGATTAAGGGGGGAAATTTAGTATGGCATATAATCATAAAGAAGTAATGGCTAATAGACCTTCAAGATTTACATCTGGTCACAGAATGTGCGCAGGTTGTGGTGCACCATCTGTTGCTAGAACAATATTAAGAGCATTAAAACCAGAAGATCATGCAGTTATCGCTGGTGCTACAGGATGTATGGAAGTTTCAACTTTCATTTACCCTTATACATCATGGACAGATTCATTCATCCATACAGCATTTGAATGTGCTGGTGCTACATTAAGTGGTTCTGAAGCAGCTTACAAATCAATGAAACGTCAAGGTAAATTACCTGCTGACAAAGATACAAAATTCATCGCTTTCGGTGGAGATGGTGGAACATATGATATCGGTCTTCAAAGTTTATCAGGAGCTATGGAAAGAGGTCATGATATGGTTTATGTTTGCTACGACAACGGTGCTTACATGAACACAGGTATCCAAAGATCATCAGCAACACCTCAATTCGCTGATACAACAACAACTCCAGCTGGAGTAGTTGTTCCAGGAAAAATGCAATCTAGAAAAGATTTAGCAAAAATCATGGTTGGACATCACCTACCATATGTTGCTCAAACAGCAGCTATTGGAAACTATAAAGATTTATATGAAAAAGCAGAAAAAGCTATTTATACAGAAGGTGCTTGCTTCCTAAACGTATTAGCACCATGTCCTAGAGGATGGGGATACAACACAGAAGATTTAATGCAAATCAATAAATTAGCAGTAGATACATGCTACTGGCCATTATATGAAGTTGTAGATGGAGTTTATAAAATTACTTATAAACCAGCTAACAAACTTCCAATCGAAGAATTCTTAAGACCACAAAAAAGATTTAAACATATGTTTAAACCAGGTAATGAATGGATGATTGAAGCATTCCAAAAAGAAGTTGATGAAAGATGGCAAGAATTATTAGATTTAGAAGCTATGACAAATAAAGCTGAATAATTTATTAAAAGACACACTCTAAAGTGTGTCTTTTGTTTTTATCTTTTTTGTTTCACAATTTATAATTGATTTTGAAATAAATACTTGGCATTCTATTTTTTAGCAAGAAATCCACATATTATTGATATTTTGTGGAAAATAATGTATAATTGTTAATAGATTTTAAATAAAAGGAATTAAAAAATGAATTTAGAACAAGAAACCAAATATATTTTAAATAAATATAATGCACATGCAAACAAAGGATATGGTCAAAATTTCTTAATAGACCAAACTATTGTAGATGGAATTTTAGAAAAAGCTGAAGTTAATAAAAACGATTTGATCATTGAAATTGGTCCTGGTCTTGGAAACTTAACTTCTCCGCTTCTTGAAAATGCTGGAAAAGTTATTTGTATAGAATTAGATCCAAAAATGGTAAGTATTTTAAAAGATAGATTTTCTTTATATGAAAATTTTGAATTAATAAATGATGATGTTTTAAAAGTTGACTTAAACAAACTTATTGAAAATAATAGCCAATTTAAATCAGCTAAAGTTGTTGCAAATTTACCTTACTACATAACAACACCAATTATTATGAAACTTTTAGAAGACAAATTAAATTTAGAAAGTATCACTGTAATGGTTCAAAAAGAAGTAGCTGAAAGATTAGCCGACAAACCTGGCGGAAAAGAAGTTGGAGCAATTACTTATAGTATTAATTATTATACAAATCCAGAAATAATAATAGATGTTCCTAGAGACTCATTTATTCCTGCTCCTAATGTAGATTCTGCCGTAATAAAATTAGATATCTTAAAAGAACCTAAAGTAACAGTTTTAGATGAAAACTTATTTTTTAAAGTTATAAAATTCTCATTCTTACAAAAAAGAAAAACTTTAATTAATTCTCTTTCTAATTCTGGACTACTTCCAAAAGACTTTTTAGAAGATATGTTAAATGAACTCGGAATTGATTTAAGAATAAGAGCAGAACAATTAACATTAGAAGATTTTGCTAAAATCACAGATTATATAAAAAATAATATATAACAAAAAAGTAGTATAGAAACATCTCTATACTACTTTTTTATATTAATTAGTAAATTAATTTATCGGTTTATTTCTTCATCAGGTTTCTTAAATAAATTTGCAGGATCATATTGTTTTCTAGTTTCCTCATCAAACTTATTTAATATTTCATCAAAATGTGCTTTTTCAGTAGGTTCTGCGATATAATTTCTATATATCATATAAATCATTACTAACGTTTCATCACAGATTTCTTGTTCATGAAGCTTTTTATTTTTATCCAAATGTACTTCAAAACCAGGTATTCTATTTTTTTCGAGTTCTTCTATAAGCTTATGTGGTATTTTTTCTCTTGTATTTTTAGGATAAAGATTTAAAATCTCTAATACTTCTGTTGCCATTCTTTTATAATTATTTTCACTAATCATTTTACTTTTCCTCCAAATCTGATGAGCTTTCTTCTACTTGAATTTGATTGCTATCACCTTGATTTTGACCTCTTTCACTAACTGAAACAAATTTAGAAATCATTCCACGCACTTTCGAATAACTAAATTTGTTTCTAAGCACACTTTTTCTTTTTCCAGCTTCTGCAAATCCTTCTGGTGAAATACTTTGCATTAAAGGTGTTTCCATCATTTGCTGTTCTTGTTTTCCTTTTTCTAACTCTAAAGCTTTTTGGATTTCTCTTAATGTTGTTTTAGCATAATTAAATCCAATATCTGGTCTATTTTTATCATCAGCAAAAAATGAACTAAATCTATCATGTCTTATTTTTCCTTCTCTATGATTAAATCCAAAATCAAAAATCGGATATTGTTTTTTAAACTCATCATAAGAAGTTGCTTTATCAGCAGCTTCAAGGAATGTCTCTATTGCTTGTTTAAATGAACCACCATTTTGAAGAATCCAGTTTTCAACACCAATTCCACCAAAACCACCATGTTCAGTAGCCCCATCACTTCCATATTTTTTGTATATTCCTCTTGCTTTTAATATTTTTTTAGCCATTATAATATTTGCTTGAACATAATTATAACTTTCAGGATCATTTTCTTTTATACTGTTTAATCGATCACGTACACATAAATCACTCGAATAACTTAATTGTAAACTTTTTTGAGCAGTTGTTATATCGATATCAACAACTTCTCCTGTTGGAAGAGTAACATCTTTTGCTCTAAATCCATCTCCAACATCTTTAAATTTTTGGTCTGGTGTTAATTCTTGAACCGTTTTAGCAAGTTCACTCAATATATTTGGTGATAAATTATGTCTAAGCATAAAATCAAAATCTCCATCACCCGGTACATTGGTTCCTCTTCCAGTTGAACCTGTATCAATTAACTCAATTGATGTTGTTGATAAATTCTGACTTAAATCATCAGTTACTCGTATTCCTAATTTCTCAAAAAATGATTTTATGAATTTTGTAGTTGCTTTTTTCTTTTGCTCTGTAATTATATCTGGCTTACCAGCAACCAATCCCCTAACAGTATCTATTTCTCCATCAATTTCTTCTTGCGATTTTGTACTAACACTTCTATAAACAGCATATAAAACATCCATATCTTTTGCAGATTCACTTACTTCTAATTTATCTGCATTATAATGAGATAATCCTCTCATTTCCTCTCTAATTTTCTTATAATCATCTGAGGAAAATACTATTTCTCCTTTTTTATTAATTACTGGTATATAAATACCAGCCATAGCCATTTCATATCCATTTTTTGGATTCCAATCACAACTTACAATGTAATCAATATCTGTTACAGGAATTCCTGTTCTTATGTATCTTGAATTTTGAGTTCCCTCTTCTCCATAATGAATTTCGTAATAATCTGGTGAACCTGTAAATGTTCCTTGATCAAAAATTTCTCCGCTTCTATCTTTTAATCTATCAGCATATTGTTTTAAAACAATATATTCATCACCATAACTAGCACTAATTGTTGTAGCTATAATCTCGTAATCAGTTGCATTTTCTTTTTTTAGATTACCTGTTGAAACATATCCAAAATCGGCATCGAGTGGTGTCATATCCGAGTGTGAATGTTCTTGATTGAATTCCCCACCTTTTACGCCATCTCTCAACATACTCGGAATATAAGCATCAAAACCGTTTATTCCTTTAATAAAATCTCCAGCTTCTAGATGCATTGTACCATCTCTTAATTGTTGTTCTATTCTTAAATGTCGTTCATCAGATTCTATTCTTTTTTGATCCATATATTCAAGTATAGCTTTTGGCCTAATTGTTGTTGTAATAAAACCTTTAAATAGTTCATCCATTATTTTATTAGGATTAAAAACAACATTTTTTGAATTCGGATTGTGATCTTGATTATCAGAATAAACAGCAATCAATCTTCTAAAATCTTTGATAATATCACTTGATTTTTCTATTCTTGGTCTATCAGTTTTTCTTATTTCTTTTGTAAGATTATGCAAATCAAATAATGTATCTCTATATTGAGATAATAACGCTAGTTCTTCTGGAGATAAAGTTTTTATTTTTTCTTCTGGATTTACTTGAATTAATGTTGTTAGTCTTTTTCCTTCAATAATTACATTTGCAAAATCTCTTAATGATTCATTATTAGAATCTAGTGAGATTTTAAACAAATCTTCTAAGATAATATTATCTCTTTCTTCAATTGTTTTTCCTATGAATGATTTTATATTACTATTTTCCTTATGATAAAAAGATCCAAGTTGAAAAATTCTAAAGTTCTTCATAAATTCTGGAACATTATTATATGTAAATAAATTGTATGTTTCACCTAATAGTTGATTAAATTCCTCTTTAGATTTTCCTTGACATCTTTCATATAAATTCTTAATTACAGAATTTATATTTATTGAATCGTTTTGCAATTGTTCATATGAAGATAAATCCACTAATTTTTCACGATCCACATCTTTATCAAATAATAATGTTTTCATTGCTATATTTGGATTTTTCTTCATCAATTGTGAAATAATTTCATTATCTAAAACTAATTTTCCTTCAAATATATCATTTATTTCTCTTATTGAAAGCTTATTTAATAAATCAACTGCATAGTCAAAATTTTTTGAATCTAAATTTATACAAGATTTAAAAAATTTAATTTTTACATCTTTATCCAAACTTTTATATATATCTATAAAATATTCCTGTCTAAGAACTTCATTTTGTACATTTTCAATCGCTTCAATTAATGCATCAAAGTGTTTTGGTTGTTCTTCTTTTTCTACTGCTAAAAAGAATTCTTTTATTGCGGTAAGTTGTATAGATTCTGTTACCTGAGTAGCATTATAGTCATTTATTCTTATCACGTCTATTGATTTAGACATTTGCATTAATGCCGAATCTATATTTTCTTTTTTATGTTCATCATCTAGTTGATTATAATTATTTTTAATTCGATTCATTTTAGATTGAACATAAATTTTTGCAATTGCTTGATATTCATTATCGAATGTATTACTTTTATTTTCTGTTATATCATAATATTTACGACTTAATATATTATCCAATTCTTCTTCTGATAAAAATACTTCATTGTGTTTTGAAAGTCTATCAATTAATCCACTCACAAATTTTCTTGAAAATAATGCAGATATCGAATCTCTATAATTTTCTTTTCCACCATCTTTAAACTTGCTTATATATTGATCATAAATTTTATCCATAATAGTAGAATCCAATGATTCTACTAAATTGTCAAAATTATCTGATACAGTTGTATAATTACCAAAAGTACTTAAAACCGTATTTACATATTTCGAAAAATGTAAAATTTTATCTGAATCGTCTAATTCGAAAAATACATCTTTCAAATTATCAATTTTGTTCAATTCATTTGGTGTTTGTTTTTTCATCTCATTAATCATAATTTCCAATGTATAATCAAAATTCTTCTCTTTTTCTTCCATTGACAATTTAGAAAATATTTTTTGATATGAACTTATTTTCTTTTCAAAAATTTTCTTTTGATTTTGATTGAATTTCACACCTTGAGATAATTCTGAAATTCTATGTATATATTCTTTATATCTATTCTCATTAGGATTGTTTTCAAACTCACTAACTATTCGATCACATTCTTTATCGATAGTTAATACTGTTAAAAACTCAACATTTCCACCATTTTCCAATATCTTTTTCAATTGCGAAATTGGTAAAAAATCATTATTTTTAGTAAATTCTGCTATTTGTTCTCTAATGCTGTTTTCATTTAAAAAATCTATAACAAATTTAGCATAAGAACTATCTAGATCACCTTCTAAAACTTCTTTTATAGCATTACATAAAATATTATTATCAAAATTTTTTAATGATTGAACTATAAAAAACTCCCTTGGATCATCCAATATTTTATTTTCTATATTATGTTGTTTTATATCATACATCTTCTTTAAAACTGTTGAAATAACTTTTTCTTGTAAAATTGGATCCATGCTAGACGTATAGTAAAAAATTTGAGTAAAACTTTTACCAAGTGAGTCTAAAATATCCTCACAACATTTTTCTTGTTCAACTAATGGTAAACTCTTCATAACAGTTATTAAATATGTTCCATTATCTCTATCATCATTACTTTTTATTTGTTCAATTGTTTCAGTAAATTCTGCCATTTTATCTTCTTCTGAAAGTAAAGTAAAACAATCTGAAACATTTTTTCCAATTCCATATTCTCTTTTTCTATTTTCTTCTAAAATCTTTTTATATGGTTCTAATCTTTCATTTTCTGGAAAAAGAGCAAGTAGTTCTCTCAAATTTTCTTTATCCTCACTCCAATACTCACGTGGCATTAAAGGAATAAATCTTGGAAAACAAATCTTTTTTTGTTCCAATGTTAACTTTTCAAACAAATCAATTACTATTTTTACTGAAGTAGAATTACTAGGTAATTGAAAACATTTTGAACTTAACAGTTCATCAAGTTCTTCTTGGGATTTATTTGGAAAATCTATTTGAGAAATTATTTTTTTACTTGTTTCTTTTGTAATCCCCCCCATAGAAGTACCATTTAAAAATTCTGCGTCCTGTAGTATTGTCATACTTGTCAGTTCAGCAACATCATCATTAACAGAATCCAGTATTAAATTAATTATTTCATCAGTATTAATTATATTATTCGCTCTTATATTAATAGCTCTATATAAGTATTTTAAATTTGATTTAACAGCATTTTTCCCCATCGAAGAAAGCAACTCTCTTGTTTTTGTAAAATCCTGATCGTCACGTTCCGAAACAAATCTAACTAATGTATAACCAAAAAGGCTAGGTAAGGTATTTACCATCATTCTTCTGGTAATACCATTATTTAACCCAGCCTCAACTATACTATTACGAATTCTTGAAAAACGACTTTGATTCGTAGGTAAATTAGCCATGTTTATCTCCTTTGTAAATTCATAAGACTATATGCTTATAGCCTTAACTTTTGTTCTTAACTTCATTAATTCTTCTATTTTTAACTTGCTTGTTCTTTTATTTTTTCTAGAGCAATTGCAAGTTGATCAGGGCAAGATGTTCCTCTTCCCCTGCAATCAATTCCCCTTAATCTTTTTATTGCTTCATTTATATTCATACCTTCTACTAAAACAGAAATTCCTTTAGTATTTCCTGCACATCCACCAATTATCTCAACAGATTTTATAATTTCATGCTCTACTTCTATAATCATTTGTCTTGAACAAACACCTTTTGGTTCATATTGATATGTCATATATTATTCTCCTAGTTTAATAATTTTAGAAACTTACAATTTCATTATAAATACTTACAATATATTGATCTGTCATTCCAGACATATAATCTATTATTGCCCTTGAATAATTTTTTATGTCATTTAAATCATAAATTACTTTATTAAAATATTTTTCCTCTTCCCTATCTGCCGAATTTGAATAAGCTTCTAACCAATTTGAAAATTCATTAGCTAGAACTGGATAATATCTCTTCATCTTCCTAATATTTTTAACAGTTGATGTTCCATTATATTCTTTTTTTAGAGTATAGAATATTTCATTCATTACAACTTTAAAGTATCTTATTGTTGGTTGTATTTTTTCATTTTTATAAATTTTTTCATTGTTAAATTTTTTGATTCTTGCCATTGTACTATGTGCTTCATCAGAAAATTTAAGGCCAACATCTATTGAACTATTTTTACATAAATCTGCTGTTAAATATCCAATAATACTTGAGTTATTTACTCTTATGTTTTCAATCATTTTGTCTAAGTTTGTCAAGTCTCTTTCTGTAAGAAGTTTCATTTCTTTTGCATCTTCTAAATCTCTTCCTAAATAAGATATATTATCAGCAATTTTAACAACACAAGCTTCCCAAGTGTATGGCGCATATTTATTTGAATGAGTAAATTTATTTAAGTTTATAAATTCATCTCTTGGTTTTTGACCTGATATTGTAGGTTCTCCACTATGGCCTAAAATTCCATCTCTTACAGCATATGTAAGATTTAAGTTTCTTTTTATTCCTGCAACATCTTTTAATAATTCTAAATCATCTACATAATGTAAGCCATTTCCGGCATGCCAAAATTTTTCTCCATATTCTCTTTCTGCAATTTCAGATAATATGAATTCTCCTTGATGTCCAAATGGGCTATGACCTATATCATGTGTAACTGCAATAGCTTTTGTTAGTTCTGAATTTAACCCCAAATAATTTGCTATTGTATTGCTTATTGAATCTACTAAGTTAACATGTTCAATTCTTGTACATATATGGTCATTTTTTGGAGAGAAAAATACTTGAGTTTTGTGTTTTAATCTTCTATATGCATTACAATTAATTATTCTAGTATAATCTCTGTCAAATTCGCTACGCATAGGAGCATCTCCATAAATTGGATCATACAGTTTTTCTATTCTTGAAACTGCATTTTCAAATTTTTCATTTCCTTCTACCATAGCAACTTTTTCAAATTTTTTCATCTTTTGTTTCACCTTCAAAAATAATATTTTTATTAATTTCCGCTTTTTCTTAATAGTTCTTCTAAATCATCTTTATCAAAATCGTATTCTTTTTTGCAAAAATTACAAACAATATTTGCATGACCATCTTCATCAATTATTTTTTGCAATTCGTCTCTTCCTATAGAGATTAATCCTCTTTCAAATTTTTCTTGATTACAATCACATTCATATTTCATGTCTAATTCTTGTGCTAAAATCATTATATTTTCATCACCAGTAACTGTTCTAGCAATTTCTTCCAATGATTTGTTTTCATCTATCATTTGACTTATGCTTGGTGCTTTTTCTAAAGCTTTTTCTATTGCTACTATATCTTCTTCTGTAGCATCTGGCATTAGTTGAATCATATATCCACCAGCAGCTTGTACACCATCTTTATTTACTAATACACCTAAAGCTATTACAGTTGGTTTTTGCCCGGATTTTGCAAAATATTCTGTAAAATCTTCTGCTATTTCTCCAGTAACTAATGGTACTAAACCTGTATAGTTTGTATCTGTTACTTCATTTTTATTTATAATATTTAAAAATCCATTTTTTCCTACTGCACCACTTACATCTAATTTTCCATTTGGTTTTAATGGTAATTCTACATGAGGATTATCTGTACAAACTTTTACTTTTGATGTACAGCTTTCTCTTCTAACAATTGAAATTAGTGTTCCCATTGGACCTTTACCATTTAATTGAACTGTTAAAAAATCCTCTGTTTCTTTAATTTCTGTAAATCCCATCATCCCAGTTATTGTTGCAAATCTTCCCATTGCAGCAGTAGTTGTTGGTGTTAAATCATGTAATTCTCTTATTTCATTTACCATTTCAGTTGTATTACTACATACTAAACTCACTCTTCCTTCGTGTGCTAAAAATTTGGCTACTCTATTCATGTTATCTCCTATTTTATTTATTAAATGCGTTTCTAACGTCTTTATATGTACTCATAAGCAAATCATATTTTAATGCTTCTGGTAATTCTTCATTATACATAGCATTTGAAATCGGTATTGTGTAAGAATTGTATTTAGGCATAAAAAACCTAGTCTTAACAATATAATCTATTAAACAATCATCTTCATGAACTTCTACTTCATTTCTTTCCAAAAAGTTCTTAAGCATATCTGTATATTCATCATGAAAGTAATTGAAAACTTTTGTATATTCTTTTCTTTTGGCTAGTTCTTTCATTTCTGCTTCTATTAGCACTTTTTTCACCTCATATATGGTCCTAATTATTCAAGAATATTTTATAATAAATTTCGTCA
>JAZQTI010000114.1:0-23675 GCA_045630665.1 Candidatus Scatovivens sp. | reverse complement strand
TTCATATACATTTCTAATATATATACAGCTGATATTGTATCTACAATACCTCTTTTTTTAGTTTTATTTACATCTAAAAAATTCATTGTTTTGTGAGCAGCAACAGTTGTTAATCTTTCATCTATAGTTTCAATTTTTAATTTATTATATTTACATTTTAATTTATGAATAAACTTCTCTGTTACTTCAGCTCTTATAGTTTTTGTTCCATCCATATTATATGGCATTCCAACAACTATAGTATCAACTTCAGGATATTTCTCGAAAATTTCATCTAATCTTCTTAATAAAACTTTATCATTTCCATTATGTGTTATTGTTTCTAATCCTTGAGCTGTAATCCCCAGAGCATCTGTTATTGCAATACCAACTCTGCTATCTCCATAGTCAATTCCTAATGTTCTCATATTTAATTAGTCTTCCAATCCTATATAGTATTTAACCATTTTTTCTAGGAGTTCGTCTCTTTCTATTAATCTTATTAAATTTCTAGCATCATTATGGCTTGTTATATATGTTGGATCTCCTGATAAAATGTATCCAACTATTTGATTTATTGGGTTATAGCCTTTTTCTACTAAAGCTTGATAAACCTCTTTTAAGATTTCTTTCGCTCTTAAGCTTTTATCCTTATCAACTTTAAAACTCATTGTCTTATCCATAGCCATATTAGTTCCCTCCTAAATATAATTAATTTGATTTTCATTTTTACTAGCAGAATCTAAATATTCTTCTAATTTTTTATTTAATTGTTCAATTCCTGTACCTTTATAATATGTTGATACAACAAAATTGATTTTTGGAGATGCTGTTTTTTCTTCTTTAAGTTCTTTAACTCTTACTTTCTTACCATTAATAACTTTTACAACTTGAAGTTCTTCAGCTTCTTCAATTATTTCAAGTTCTTCCATTTCTCTCTTTAGTTCTTTTAAAAACTCTTCAACACTTGTTTCTTCAACACCAGAAAATACAACTACAAATTTAGGTCCCATATATCTAACAAAAACATACTGTGCAGCCATTTTTGCTTTTACAATATTACTTATTTCTGTAATTACATCATTTCCGATATGTCTTCCTGCTTTTTCATTTATATCTTCGATGTTTGTTATTTTAAACATACAAACAGCTGATGTTGGATATTTATCAAATGTTCTTTTTCCTATACTGTATAAATATTCTGCTGAATATAGTCCTGTAAATTTATCTGTTCTTACTATATTCTCCATCGCATCTTGATATGACATTGTTGATAAAACTGAAATAATATTGTCTTTTACAACTTCTATTATTGTTGTATCTGTTCTATCAAATGCATGCATTCTTCCACTTTCCATGATCCAATATCCTATATAGATATTGTCTATATATAGTGGGAAAAACATTGCAGATTTTGCTCTTCCCATTTCAACTTTTTGATATGGTAATTTTTCATTTTCATTTTCTATTGTTATATATTTAGGGGTAGCAGTTGCAACACTGTCTTGGAATATTTCTTCATTATGCAAATTTGTTAATGTTTCATGATGTAATTCATTAACATTTGTTGCTTTTATTACATATTCTGCACCATCGAAAACAACTATTGTTGAATATTTTATATCATATTGTTCTATAACAATATCATTAATTTTATTTAATTTTGCTTCAACAGTATCTTCTTCTCCAGCAACTTTCATAAATTCTTGTAGAACAGATAAGTTACTAATTTGTTGATTAATATTGTTATATGTTTCTACTTTCTTTTGAATGTGAAAGTTATACATTACAAGAAGAACAATTACAAAAAGCAAAGCTCCTATTACTATTATTACCAACTTATTCACCCCTATATATTAATATTTTTTCTTCATTTGATCTAATGTACTATTCATATTGTTTGAAAAATTACTTTTTCCATAATTAATTTGATTTACTTGAGTATTTTTTCCTCCATAAGTTGATTTGCTTACTAGAGGATATACCATATCACCTAATGTTTTAAATTTTTCCCAGAATTTTTTATTTTTTTCATAACCATTTATTGAAACTTTACAATTAACAATTCCATCTAGATATCTTGAGTAAACATTTTCATCAAATGGTATTGTACAAGCTTTTACTGTATCTTTGTTAAACAATTCTGTCATGAATGACATTGATGGATCATTATAGAATGACATACCATTAATTATCACTCTTTCTGTTAAGCTTTTTACTTTTAGTTCTTTATTTATTACAATTCTTACTTTTTCATCACTTAAAACTTTGTGAATAACTTTTAAATCTCTTACAAAAGATGTTAATGGTTGAATTGTTAAAATATCCATTGATTGAACTAGATAAATTTCTTGACAACTTGCAAAATATGATGGATCTGTATCAAAATCACAATCAATTAAAATTAATGAATGATTTTGTACTAATGTTGATAAAATTGGTTCAGCATTAGAATAATCTTTTCCATCGTTTGGTAATGCTGTATATACACTTAAAGATTTATTAACTTTTATTCCTTCAGCAAATCCACCATTTTGTAATTTGCTGATTGAATTATAAGCAATATTTCTTAATTCTTCTTCATTATTTGTGTATATATAGTATGAATTTTTATTTTTTGTCATATCTAATATCGCTGTATTTATTCCTGACAAAGAGAATAATGCAGCTAAATTGTTTACTAAGAATGAAGTACCATTTTTACTTGTTCCTACAAAAGCAACTATTTTTTTGTCTTTTGTTAATAAGCTATTTAAGCTTGACATTGAATAATCTACTTTTGGTTTTATACTTTCAATTTGAGAATTTGATTGTACATTTGATGCTGTAGCTTGTGGTACAGAAAAATCATCATCAAATCCAGATAATAAATCATCTGTTCCATCTTCAAAATCATCATCCATTCCTGGTAAAATTTCATCTATATTAGCATCTTCTTGTACACTTGAATCAACAGTTGAATCTTCAAAATCATCTAATTCGTCTATTCCTGGTAATGCGACTTCCTCAGTATATTCTTCATCTTCCATTACAGGAATTGTATCATCTTCTAGACCTTCAAAATCATCTAACATTCCTGGTAATGTATCATCTTCATCATCTTCGAAAACATCCATTCCTGGTAATTCTTCGTCTTCTTCAAATGCATCCATTCCTGGCAATTCTTCATCTTCTTCGAAAGCATCCATTCCTGGTAGTTCTTCATCTTCTTCTAAAGCATCCATTCCTGGTAGTTCTTCGTCTTCTTCTAAAGCATCCATTCCTGGTAATTCTTCGTCTTCTTCAAATGCATCCATTCCTGGTAATTCTTCATCTTCTTCAAGAGCATCCATTCCTGGTAGTTCTTCATCTTCTTCAAGAGCATCCATTCCTGGTAATTCTTCATCTTCTTCAAAAGAGTCCATTCCTGGTAATTCCATATCATCTTCAGGAACATCATCCATGCTTGGTAATTCATCATCTTCAAAGGCATCCATTCCTGGTAATATATCTTCTTCTATTTCAGGTTTCTCTTCTTTTTTTGGTAGAATCAACTCTTCATCTTCCACATCAAACATACCTGGTAACATGAAGTCATCTTCTTCATCTACTAATGATGTTTTTGAAGGTGTAGCTACAGGAGCTTTTTTTGGTCTTCCTCTACCTTTTTTCTCATCAGTTTCATTTGCTAATGATTCTTTTTTTATTTTTATATTTCCAGCCACTGGTGGTATTTGAACAACCTCAGCAGCAGTTCTTACTCTTTTTGTTTGTGCAACTGGTGGAACTTGAGATTTTGTAGTAACATTTTCCACTGGTCTTTGTGCAACCGGTCTTGTTGTTTTAGTTTCAGTATTTGTAGGAGCAACTCTATTTGCATCTACAGGGTTTGGTATTTTTCTTGCTTCTAATTCTGATCTTTTTACAACTTTTTTTACTTTTGTTGGTTCTGTTTTTGATGTTTCTGGAACTTCTAAACTATTTCCCATTGGTCTTACTGGTGCTGGTCCTTGGTTTTTTGAAGTTCTTACAGAAGCTGGTATAACAATTGGACCAGACATTTTTGTTTGATTTAATTTATTATCAATAATATCTATTTTTATTCCTGTTTGTCTTCTTGCTTCTTGATTAACAACACCTTCTCTATTTACTCTTTGAACCATTCCATTTACAGTTACTAGTTCTTGATATTTTTTACAGTCATCTTCTAATACAACTTTTACACCTGTTGGTAAACAATTGATGATTATTTTCAATTGTTCTTCTGTGTATTGTGCTGCTATGTTATTAAAGCTTTCTGCATATTTATCTTTAGAAGTTTTCTTAAAGAAACTTAATATACTTTGGATTTCCATTTCACTAACTTCATCAGAACCTTTATCTCCATAGTTAGCTTCATCAGCATCCATTTTGTAGTACATTTTTGCTTCTTTTTTGTTTCTTGGTTTGTTTATTAATTTACAAACTTGATCCATACTTCTTTCGCTGCCTAATAGAGCATTATAAACACCAATACTAAACAATTTAACTAAGAATGAATTTCCTTTTTGTTGTCTATCTGAACATATTAAAATTATTGATGTTTCGTTTCCATCTATATCTTGTGCTTCATCGCTAATATCATCAAGTTTTTCAAAGATAAATTTATCAATTTGATCATAATTATTGTTTGAAAATGACTCTAAATCTTCACTTATAACTATTCTGTCATAAGTTTTATCTTTTTGTATTTCTTTCAATATTGCGTTAAAGTAATATACATTTTTATGAGATATTATCTCCTTATATTCTTTTTGGTATCTCTTAACAATTGCATCTGAAATACTCTCACTACTAACCGCAAATAAAACTTTCATTTGTTTAACCCCTCCAACCATTTACTACAATAGCAAAAATTAATGGTAATACTTGGCATATTAATAAGATTGTTACAAAAGTAATTACAAGCATGAATCCTCTATCTCTAACATCCAATTTTCTTATACCTAAAACATATTGATAAATAGAACCTACTGCTATACCGACAAAACAGAATGGTATACTGTAAATTCTAACAATATTTAGAATGTACGCAGCAACACCGAATGGAGTTGATCCATATTTTTCTATGTACTCTGCTAGTTTTTGTTTTGTTGTTTCTTTTATTTCTACTAGTTCTGTTGCTTGTGTAGATTTCAAAACCTCATTACCCGTAACAGCATAGCTGTTTGAAAAAGTAGAAAAAATTCCAACAAACATTACAAATATTACTATTATCATTGATATTTTTCTTGCCATAATTTATAAAAAAACCTCCTTTAGGCTAATTTTTTCTTATATTATACACATAATATAATACAATATATTAAAGAAAATATCAACCTAAATTACCAAATTTATCAATTTTTTTATATATTTTTTGGTATTATATTACACAAATAATTTTAATCTTAATATTATTTTTTGTCAAACCAAATTTAATATTTATATTAGAGTGTTTTTTATATAAAAAAAGGCATAAATTAGTATATCCCTAAATATTCCTAATTTATGCTTTTTTGGTTTTATTTTCCATTTATCATATTTTCAATTGCCATCATAATTCCTATTTTTCCATATTCATATGTTAACCCACCTTGCATATATGCTGTATAAGGCTCACATAGTGGTCCATCACAACTCAGTTCAATTGTTGCACCTGGTGTAAAACTTCCTCCTGCCATTATTTCTTTATGTTCATATCCTGGCATATCATCAGGCACAGGAATTACATAAGATTCAATTGGTGATCCCATTTGAACTCCTTGACAGAATTTTATCAATTTTTCTGCCGTTTTTAATTCTATTGTTTGAATTATATCGGTTCTTACTTCATTATATTTTGGACTTACACCTTCAAATCCGTATTTTTCTAACATTCTACTAGCATATGTCATTGTTTTTAATACTGATTCCACTACTGATGGTGCCATAAAAATACCTTTGTAGTATGAAAGCATTTGATTAAAATTAGCACCTAAATCTTTTCCTATACATGGTGCTGTCAATCTTTCAGCAACTTGATGAATTAAATCTTTTCTTCCTACAACATAACCACCACTTGTTGCTATTCCCGCTCCTAAATTTTTCATTAATGAACTGATAAAAATATCAGCTCCAACTTCTGTTGGTTCTTTATCTTCAACAAATTCACCATAGCAATTATCTACCATAACGATTATATTTGAATCTAATTGTTTTATTTTTGAAATTACTTTTTCTATTTTATCAATTGTTAAACTTTTTCTTTGAGAATATCCTCTTGAACGTTGAATTTCAATTAATTTAATATTTCCTTGTTTAACTCTTTCTTCTATCTTTTCATAATCAAAATCGTCATTAACAAGTTCTATTTGTTCATATTTTATTCCATGTTTAATTAATGAATTTTCACTATTTCCAGAAAGTCCTATTACACTTTTTAATGTATCATAAGGTTCTCCTGAAATACTTATCATTGTTTCTCCATATTTTAACAACCCAAATAATGCAATAGTTAATGCATGAGTTCCTGACATAATTTGTGGCCTTACTAATGCGTCTTCTGCCCCAAATATTTGAGCATAAATTCTTTCTAGTTTTTCTCTACCGCCATCATAATACCCATAACCTGTAACTTCATTAAAATCCGTAGTTGAAACTCTGTTATCTTGAAAAGCTTTTAATACTTTCATACTTGATTTCAAACAATTTTTTTCGTATTTTTTAAATATTTCTTCTAGTTCTTTTTCAACTTCATTTGACATATTAATTATGTCTTCACTAATTCCAAATTCTTTATACATATTATCTCCTTAAAACTCAAAAAAATTCAATAAAAATGGATACTATTATTTCAAGTACCCATTTATCTTTAGTTTTCTTTATATGTTGTAATTTCAATAGTTTCTATTACTACATCATTAACAGGTTTATCATCTTGAGTTCCATAATCTACTCCATTAATTACTAACGGTACAGATTTTGTTTTTACATTTGCAATTTTATCTAAAACATCAAGTCCTTCATAAACTTGTCCAAATACTGTATATTGTAAATATAAACTTAAATATCCACCATATTTTTCGTATTGGTTAATTAAACCAGCTGGATAGTTTGCGCTAGTCAAAAGATCTTTTATTTCTTCATCATAATTTGCTTGTGTAATAAAAAATTGACTTCCAATACTGTTTGGTAAGCTAGACATAGCCATACATAAAGATCCTCTATATGGTACTAATTCATATGAAAGTTCTGTTCCAAAACCTGTTCCCCAAATACTTTCTCCACCCATTCCATTTCCATCAGGATCTCCACCTTGAATCATAAATTCCTTTATTACTCTATGGAATGTTAATCCATCATAATATCCATTTTTTGCATGTGTTGTGAAATTTTCTACAGCTTTTGGTGCAATATTTTCGAAAAATTTCACTTTCATTTCACCAAAATCTTTTACTTTTATTATTGCAATTGTTTCACCATTTTTAGGTTTTGACATTTGATTATTTGCTGCAGCTTCAAAATCAAATGTATTTATATCAACAACTTCTTGTTCTGTTTCATTTTGAACTTGTTCTTCTTGTTTCTCTTGCTTTTCTTCTACCTTTTTTTCAGTTGATGATGTTTGTACACATCCAGTTAATAAAACAAAAGATAGCATAATAATTACAAATATAGAAATATATTTTTTAATCATATTGTCCTCCTAAACTATATTTTTTCGGATGTACCTGTAGTTACTGTTACAGAGTTTGAATTAACTTCTGTTTTTACTTCTACATCAAAAAGTCCATCTAATCTTTCTTTTATCCAATCTATAATTCCATCAACTTTTTCTGTTGTATCACCGTCAACAGATGCAGATACAGAATTATCTGTTGTTTCTAATGTTAAAGTACATCCAGAAAGCACAAACATAACTAAACTTAGCATTACAACTAGCATTATTATTGATATTATTTTTTTCATATTTTTTTCCTCCTATAGGTACAAATATTTTTATTATCTATATGATATTATAAAAAATATAAAATATCAAATAATTTTTAATCAAAATATAAACTAATTTCTTCCATATTGAAAAAATCACATTGTCTAAAAATATCATATGCAACAATTGCAACAGAATTAGATAAATTTAAAGAACGTAATGTTTCTCTCATTGGAATTCTTATTGTTTTGTCTAAATATTTTTTTAATATATCTTCTGGTAATCCTTTTGTTTCTTTTCCAAATAGGCAAAATACCTCATCCATTTTTGAAAAATCCACATCTGAATACACATTTTTTCCTTTTGTTGTGACAAAAAACATATTATTTTCTTCTGGTTTATATTTTTCTAAAAATTTATTAAAACTTATATGCTCTTCTATCTCTAGTTTATCCCAATAATCTAATCCAGCTCTTTTTACTTCTCTTTCTGATATAGAAAAACCAAGTGGATAGACTAAATGTAATTTAGCTCCAATCGCAGCGCAAGTTCTTGCTATATTACCAGTATTTTGAGGTATTTCTGGTTCAACTAATACTATATTTAATTTCATAATTTCATCTCCTTATAATTTTCTAAATTATTATAGCACAAAAAATATATCTATTCTATAAATTTTATAAAAAGATATTGAAAAAAAAAGTTATTATTGTTAAGATATTTTATATTATACTAAGGATGGTGAAATTAAATGAAGGTTGTTT
This sequence comes from Candidatus Scatovivens sp., assembly GCA_045630665.1. Classification (GTDB taxonomy): domain Bacteria; phylum Bacillota; class Clostridia; order TANB77; family CAG-508; genus Scatovivens. Next base: position 15,023 of record JAZQTI010000114.1, on the reverse strand, counting down.
TTCCTTGTAGTGGTTCATTAGTTCTTTTAAAACAAGATTTTGAAACACTAAAAGCATTTTATAATACGAGTATGATGACATCAAAAATGTCTGCAATGTACCAAAACGCAAATACTATAATACAAATTGGACATTTAAATTATGTACCAAAAACAAGCTCTTTGGTTTTATATAAAGCACATCCTTTAACAATCGAAAAAATGAGAAAAATATTAGGAATATTTAGAGAAGAAAAAGAACAAAAAGTTACTCCACCTCCTGTTCCTGCAAAACCAGAAATAGCAGATAATAATGCACAAATCTCAGATGAAGATTTATTATCTAATCCATTTTTCCAAACGCTAAAACCAATGTAGTTTTATCTACAAATATTTTTTTAAGGTGATTTTATGAATGATATAAAAGTTTTAAATGAAGATGGCAACGTTTTAAATATGGAATTAATATTTTCTTTTAATTGCAAAGAAAATGATAAAAATTATGTCGCTTTAAATAATAAAGATGATATTTTTGAACCAAATAGTAGATATGCTAATATCGACATTTTTGAAGTTGTTCAAACAAAAGGAAAATATATATATGTATCAGATATTCCATCAAGCGAATGGGATATGGTAAAAAAAGCATTACAATATAATGTTTTCGCTAAAATGAATTAAAATAAATATTACTACCTTTAAGTAGATTTATTATTAAACTAATAAAAACCTGAGATTTTATCTCAGGTTTTATTTTTATACAATTTCATTTTCTTTTAATATTTTATAAACTTTATCTATTGGAAGTCCTATTACACTCATGTAATTCCCTTCTATTTTTTCAATGTATTTACTAAAACAACTTTGAATAGCATAAGCTCCTGCTTTATCATAAGGTTCTTCAGTATCTACATATTCTTTTATTTCTTCATCAGACATTGGAGCAACTTCAATCAAGTTTTTACATAATTCTTTATATTCTTTATATTCATCATGATCTTCTATCAATATTGATAAACTTGTATATACAATATGATAATCACCTTGTAATTCTTTAAGCATTCTTATGGCATCGGCTCTATCTTTTGGTTTTCCATATACTTTGTTATTTTTTACAACAATTGTATCTGCCCCAATTATTGCTCTATCTCCTTGGGTATTATTAAAAACATCTAACGCTTTTCCATATGCAAGCTCTTTGGCTTGTTCTTCTATATTCATTCCTGATTTTATTTTTTCTTCAAAACTACTTGGCATTACTTCAAAATCAACTTTTGCTAAATCTAGTAATGCAGCTCTTCTTGGAGATTGTGATGCTAAAATAACTTTCATATTTTTATACCTCTTTTACTATTAATATATTCATATTATATATTTTAAAAAAATAAGTGTCAATTAGTCACAAAATTTTTATTTATTTTTTGAGAATTATTCTCATTTTTCTTGCTTTTATTTAGTTTTTAAGGTTTTATTTTAAAAAGACACAAAAAAGTTACATTATATTCTATTGAAAATTATCTATTATTATGTTAAAATTTGTAATCGAGAAAATAAGTAAGAATAAACTTTACCATTACGGTAAAAATATTTATAGATTTACAAGGAGGATTTTATGAGATTTGAAGAATGGAATAATTTCAATTCAGGCGACTGGGAAAACGAAGTAAATGTAAGAGATTTTATCCAAAAAAACTACACACCTTATGAAGGTGATTCTTCATTCCTTGCAGAAGTTACTGAAAGAACACAAGAACTTTGGAATGAGGTTTTAGAATTATACAAAAAAGAAAGAGAAGCTGGTGGAGTTCTTGCAATTTCTACTGATATAGCTTCTACAGTATCTAGCCATGATGCTGGTTATATAAATAAAAATTTAGAGCAAATCGTTGGTCTTCAAACAGAAGAACCATTAAAAAGAGCTATTATGCCAAATGGTGGTATAAGAATTGTTGAAAAATCATGTGCTGCATATGATGAAAAAATATCAGACAAATTAGCTGATGTATATCACAATTATAGAAGAACACACAATGATGGTGTATTCACAGCATATACTCCTGAAATTAGAGCTGCTAGAAGTTCACATTTAATAACAGGTTTGCCTGATGGATATGGTCGTGGAAGAATTATTGGTGATTATAGAAGAGTTGCATTATATGGTGTTGACTTTTTAATAGAAGAAAAGAAAAAAGATTATGCTGAATTAGCACATTCTTCTATCACAGAAGAATTAATCAGAAGCAGAGAAGAAATTTTTGATCAAATATCTGCTTTAGAAGAATTAAAAGTTATGGCAAAAAAATATGGTTTTGATATTTCAAGACCTGCAAAAAATGCTAAAGAAGCTGTTCAATGGACATACTTTGGATATTTAGGTGCTATTAAAGAACAAAATGGCGCAGCTATGAGTTTAGGAAGAGTTGCCTCTTTCCTTGATATCTACTTTGAAAGGGACTTAGCTTCAGGTGTTTTAGATGAACAAGAAGCTCAAGAGATAATGGATCATTTTGTTATGAAATTAAGAATGGTTAGATTCTTAAGAACACCTGAATATGATGAGTTATTCAGTGGAGATCCTGTATGGGTTACTGAAAGTATTGGTGGTATGGGTATCGATGGTAGAACATTAGTTACAAAAAACTCATTTAGAATGCTTCATACTTTAGAAACATTAGGACCAGCTCCAGAACCAAACTTAACAGTATTATGGTCTACAAAATTACCAAAAGGATTTAAAAATTATTGTTCAAAATTATCTATAAAAACAAGTTCAATCCAATATGAAAATGATGATTTAATGAGAGAATATTGGGGCGACGATTATGGTATAGCTTGTTGTGTTTCTGCAATGAGAATTGGAAAACAAATGCAATTCTTCGGAGCTAGGGCAAACTTAGCCAAAACTTTACTTTATGCAATCAATGGTGGTAGAGATGAAATCTCTGGAAAACAAATAACAGACAAAACTGTGCCAGTTACATCAGAATACTTAGATTTTGATGAAGTTTGGGAAAAATTCGATCATATGTGTGATTGGGTTGCTAGAGTTTATATGAATGCATTAAATATTATTCATTATATGCATGATAAATATTGCTATGAAAAATTAGAAATGGCTTTACATGATAAAGAAATTTTAAGAACAATGGCTTGTGGTATTGCTGGACTTTCAATTGTTGCTGACTCATTCTCTGCAATGAAATATGCAAAAGTTAAAGTTATTAGAGATGCTACTGGATTAGTTGTAGATTACAAAGTTGAAGGTGATTATCCTCAATACGGAAATGATGATGATAGAGTTGATTCAATCGCTGTTGATATAGTAAAAATGTTTATGAGTAAATTAAAACAACAACCTACTTATAGAAATTCAAAACCTACTATGTCAATTTTAACAATCACTTCAAATGTTGTTTATGGAAAAGCAACAGGAACTACTCCAGATGGTAGACAAGCTGGTAGCCCATTTGGACCTGGTGCAAATCCAATTCACGGAAGAGATACTCATGGTGCTTTAGCTGTACTTAATACAATGACTAAATTACCATATAAACATGCAGAAGATGGAATTTCATATACTTTTGCCGTAGTTCCTAAAGCATTAGGAAAAGATGAAAAATCTAGAGTTAATAACTTAACAGCATTATTAGATGGATATTTCTCAAAATTCAGTCATCATATTAATGTTAACGTATTTGATAGAGCATTACTTGAGGATGCTATGGAACATCCTGAAAAATACCCACAATTAACAATAAGAGTTTCAGGATATGCTGTTAATTTCACAAAATTAACTAGAGAACAACAATTAGATGTTATAAATAGAACAATACATGAAAGCATTTAATAAAAAAAGGCAAACAAATATATTGTTTGCCTTTTTACATGTTTTATTATATTATGTATATAGACTAATATTTCAGAAAGGATCATATTTATGAACGGAAGAATTCACTCAACAGAAACATTTGGAACAGTAGACGGACCTGGTATACGTTTTGTTGTATTTATGCAAGGTTGTACTTTAAAATGTAAATATTGTCATAATAGAGACACTTGGAATGTAAAAACTGGAACATCAACAACTGTTTCAGAACTTGTAAAACAAATACTAAAATACAAATCTTATATAGAAAACTCTAATGGTGGTGTTACGGTATCTGGTGGAGAACCATTACTTCAAGCAGAATTTGTAACAGAATTATTCAAAGAATTAAAAAATAAAAATATTCATACCGCATTAGATACATCTGGTTCTATTCCCCTTTCTGATGAAATAAAAGAATTACTAAAATATACAGATTTAGTTTTGCTTGATATAAAACATATTGATCCAGAAAAATGTGTTAATTTAACTGGATTTACTAACAAAAACACATTAGAATTTGCAAAATATTTAAGCAATATCAATCTTCCAGTTTGGATTAGACAAGTTTTAATACCTGGATATACAGATGATAAATTCGATTTAATAAAATTAAAAAATTTCCTTTCTAATTTAAACAATGTAGAAAAAATCGAATTATTACCATATCACGAACTTGGAAAATTCAAATGGAAAGAATTAGGTGAAAATTATGAACTAGAAGGTGTTCCTGTTCCTACACAAATGGATATAGATAGAGCAAAGTTCATTTTGGAAATCGAATAATTGAAATTTTATGTAAATTATGATATACTTAATCTACTATTCTATAGAAAGCGAGGTATTCTCATGAAAACAACATACACTTGTGTATTTTATGAGAAAAACAAGCGGGCTGCAAATAAGAGATTAAGTACCTTACGTCAAACAGACCAATACCCTGAAATAAAAGCCTATATAATTCATCAGGGTGATGATCTTGGATGGCGCGTATTAAGAAAAATCTTAGTTGATCTCAGCCAAACAAAAAAGGTCGGAAAATAACATCTCCGACCTTTTATATTTTTTTATATTCTTTTAAAGCATGTTTAACATCTTTATAACTTAGATATCCTACCCTATCTTTTTTTATACTTCTATGAAACTCCGCATCATATATAACTCTATTAGAAATTTTATATCCTTCTACCATAAATTTTCCAAATCCTAAAACTATTGCTGTTATATCGGTTAAACATTCATTTTGCAATCTTTCTTTTAATTGTATTTTATTCGATAGTAATAAATAATGTGTACATTCATGTGCTAATATCGAAATTACTGTATCCATTGTCATATCGTTTTGTATGTTTATAACAACAGTTTTATTATTTGTATCTTCTTTATTTTCTGCATATAATCCTGCATATTTCATATAATATTTACTTGATATATAGTTAATTTTTAAAGTAACATTTTCTTTATTCAAATTCATGTATTCTAAAATTTCATAAAATAATTCTAATACATATTTTTCTGAAAACCTTGAATATCTTAAATGGCGCTCTAGTTCTTGGCTTAACTCAAAAGTTCTTGAATAATCTATTCCTAATGAATTTAAATGTTTAACAGATTCTTTTATATAATTTTTTATTGATTCATTAGTTAAATTTCTTTTATCCATTCCCTCTTTTTGAATGTCTTTTATGCCTTTTTGATTTAAAAAAGTAACTTTTATTGCACTTATAAACCATATTAATTCATCTTTAAATAAAATTAGTAAAGATATAAATGTAATAATTACTCCTATTATTATATAAGTTCCCAATTTATAATTCCTTTCAATGGATATAACATAATTATTATATTATAAATTTACATAATTTTCAATATTATTCTAATAACCCGTAACAGGTAATTTCTTGATATTTTCTGTTTCTTTTATTTCTTCCTTTTGGCTATTAGTTATTATTTTTTTGTATTCTTTATTGTATTCTAAATTAATCTCTATTAGTTCTTCATTTAAAATATAACCATCTAATATTTTAGTTTATTGCAAATAATAAATTCCTGGTACCAAATAATTTATTTCTATACTATAATAGGTTTTATAAAACAATTGGGGCCAAACCCTACCACAAAAAAATTGTTTAGAGTTTAGCCCCTCTCCTATTATTTTCAATTAGATATTATCAAATTTTTTTATATTAGTCAATATTTTAATTGTGATTTTTGTGTGAATTATTTTAATTTTTGGCTTCTTGAATATCAAAATAAAATTCTACACCGTTTTTCTTATTTTTTACACCATATGCACTATTATATTTTGTCATTATTGCTTTTACTAGAGCAAGACCAATTCCAGTACCTCCTTTTGACCTAGTACGAGCAGTATCTATTTTATAAAATCTAGTCCATATTCTATTTAAATTTTCTTCATCAATTTTCTTTCCAGTATTAAAAACAGTAATTCTATATTTTCCTGCTTCTTTACTTTTCTTTATAGTAATTTTAATTGTTTTACTTCCTTCAACTTCTGTTACATGTTTCATTGCATTTGTAAAATAATTTGTTACTACTTGTTCAATATAGAAGTCATCAGCAAAAACATATATTGGTTCTTCTTCTGAAAATTCTACATTTATTTTCTCTTCTTTTATAACAACTTTTGAATTTTTTATTACAGAATTTATCAATTCTACTAAATCAAATTTTTGATCATTAAATTTTCTATCTTCATATTCTAATTTCATAAGTTCTAATAGTCTTTTTACTAGTTTATCCATTTTATTAGCTTCATCTAAAATAACTTCTGTATAAAATTTTCTACTTTCCTCATCTGTTGTAACATTTTCAACTAATCCTTCTGCATATCCTTGAATTAATGCTATTGGAGTTTTTAATTCATGTGAAACATCTGAAATAAATTGTTTTCTCATTTCATCAATTTTAGATTTTGCTTCTATATCTTTTTCTAGTTCTGAATTATTAACTTTTAGTTGATTAATTGTTTCTTCTAATTTATCTGATAAAGTATTAATGCTCTTTCCTAATTCATCTATTTCGTCTTCACTATCATTTATTCTATATTTTCTTTTGAAATTTAATTTAGCCATTTCATTTGCAATATCATTTAATTCTTCTATTGGTTTTGTAAATCTTTCTGTAATAAATAAAATTGCTATTCCACCTAATATAATTGCTGCAAATCCTAAAACATAGATAAATCTATTTGAAATAGATACACTTTCTTGAATTGGTTCAACTGGAGTTCTTATATATAATTTATTTCCATTTGTTAATGTTGCATCTAATAAAACATAATAAAATCCATTATTTTTATTAACAATTTTTCTTATATTCAAATCATCTTTTGAATACATTATATCTGTTTTATTAAAAATACTAAATTCCACATCATATGTAATATCATTTATTGTTCCAAATTCAGAAACATAATTTTTATTTGTTGCATATATTTGTTTCTCACCATTTAATACAATGATTTCTAAGTTATCTGCAACAGCTAATTTTTCTAATTCTGATTTGTAATGTCCCTGATTTAGCTCTTCTTCTTTTTTTGGAAGTTTCTCATTTATATAATTATATACATCTAAATATGCATCTTTTTTTGAGGTAAAATATATTGTTTCTAAAACAACATTATTAATTACTACAAAAAAGACAATTATCATTAATATAACAATACATAGTGTTAAGAATAATTTTGCACGAACAGATTTAAATAAATTTTTCTTTACCATTAATTTTCCCTTTATTATTTTATTTCGAATTTATATCCTATACCTCTAATTGTTTGTATGTGTTTTCCTTTTTTGCCTAATTTATGTCTAATTTTCTTAATATGACTATCAATTGTCCTTGAATCACCATAATAATCATAATTCCATACTGTATTTAATATTTTATCTCTTGATAAAGCAATATTTTCATTATCTAATAAATATTTTAAAAGTTCATATTCTCTAAAACTCAATTCTACAGCTTTACCGTCTACAGTAACTGTTCTTCCTTCATTATCAATAACTATACCGTCATAACTTTTTAACTCTTTAGAATCTGGTTTTACTCTTTTTAATATAGCTTCAACTCTAGCCACTAGAATTTTAGGGCTAAAAGGTTTTGTTATATATTCATCAACTCCAAGTTCAAAACCAAATAATTCATCTTGTTCTTCAGCTCTTGCTGTTAACATTACTATTGGTAATTTTTTATTTTCTTGGCGTATATTACGAAGTACTGACCAGCCGTCTAATTTAGGCATCATTACATCTAATAATATTAAATCTATTTTTTCTTTATTTTCTTCGTAAACTTTTAAAGCTCTTTCTCCATCTTCTGCTTCTAATATATTGTAATTCTTTTGTATTAAAAAATCTTTGATTAACTTTCTCATTCTAGATTCATCATCTACTACTAAAATTGTTGCATCTCCCATTTTTTACCTCCATTACTACGCCAAAAATTATTTTTATTTATTTAACATTTTTCGACTTTTTATTTCTTTTTTTATATAAGACCTTATATCATATTTTTATGTTTTTTGTGTGAATTTCTAGGCATTTATTATTTTTTTTAGTTCTTCTAAATTTTCTTTAAAATATTTAAATGCTTGTTCATAAGTTTCTTCTTTTTCTAAATCCACATCAACCATTCTTAATAACGATAAAGAATCTTTTGCTCCACCTTGGCTTAGCATATTTATATACTTTTCAACATATCCTTCTTCACCAGATAGAATTTTACTTGCAATTACAATTGCTGATGTAATTCCTGTTGCATATTTGTAAACATAGAAACAACTATAAAAATGTGGTATTCTTGCCCATTCATATTTTATCATTTCATCTGTTATGCAAGCATCTCCAAAATATTTTTTTACTAGTTCATAATATATTTCGCATAAATTTTCTGAAGTAAGACTCTCGCCATTTTCAACTTTTGAATGTACTTCTTTTTCAAATTCAGCAAACATTGATTGTCTTATTAAAGTTGCTCTTATCATATCTAATTGTTCATTAATTAAAGCTACTTTCTTTTGATTATCGGTTTCTTTATTTATTAAATAATTTGCTAGTAAAATTTCATTAACTGTTGATGCAACTTCTGCAACCATAATTGTATAATTTGCATTTATTACATTTTGATTTTTACTTGCATAATAACTATGCATTGAATGCCCTAATTCATGTGCAATTGTTGAAACATCTCTAGAAGAATTAATATAATTTAATAATACAAACGGATGTACATTGTGTATTCCCATACTATAAGCACCACCCATTTTGTTTTCTTTTGTATAAACATCTATCCAATTATTATCAAAAGCATGTTTTAGCATGTTTATATATTCTTTTCCCATTGGAGCTAAACCATCTAATACTAATTGTTTGGCTTCTTGATATTCAATTTTTTTATCTTCAACATCTAATGTATTTACATATACATCATACATATGAACTTTTTCTTTACCTAATAGTTTAGATTTTAATGATATATATTCATGATTTAAATTTAAGTTTTTATTTATTTCTTTAAGTAATGTTTCATATACTTTTACATTTGAATCATCATGGTTTGTAGCCGCATCTAATGAAGATTCATAATTTCTTATATTACTTGATATAACTCTTTGTTTTACTCTTGCTAAATATAATTCTGTAATTGTATTTATATGTTTTTTGTATAATGAATACATTGATTCAAATGCTTGTTTTCTAATATTTTCAGATTTATCCATTAAATATTTAGAAAATAATGCAGCTGACATCTTGTGTTCAAAGCCTTCTTCATCAATAATACTTGGATATTCAAATTCTGTATTTGTAAATATATCGTAAGTATTTTCTGAATTCGAAAAGATTTCTGAATATTTTGCAAGAACAGATTCAACTTCTTCGCTAAGAATATGTTTTTTCTCTTTCATTATATCTCTTATAGATTTTTCATATCCTTTCATCCTTTCATCTTGTAAATATTCTTCTAATCTAGAATCTTCTATTTTGCTTATTTCTGGTGAAACAAAGCTTTCTGCTTCTGAAAATTCTGTAGTTATATTTTCTATTCTTTTATATAGTTTTATAGATTCTTGATTGCTCATATCTTGATGATATTTAAGCATTGCATACCCATAAATTTTCTCATGTAATTCTAATGCTTTTTCTAAATTTGTGTAACAACCTAATATTCCGTCTACACTCTCGTTTAATTTTCCTTTGAATTTTTTTATATTTTCGATTAATTGATATAATTCATTTATTGCATTTTCTAATTCATTTTCATTTTCAAATAATTCTTTTAAGTTCCACTCATATTGTTGATTATCCACAATTATTCCTCACTTTCTTGACAGATTTTTTTCTTTAGTATCTATCATGTATCTTTATTGTTGATTGCATTTTATCATATAATTTTTATTCGTTCAATCTCGAATTATCATAACTATTTACTTTTTTTATTTCTGTGATATAATATGAATAGCTTATAAGCTAGGAGGTTGTAAAATTGAAATTAAATTCAGATGATCAAACACTTGCTGAAAGTAAAATTCTACTTCTATATATTTTAAGTAAAATAGGTAAACCTATATCTCACAATGAGTTATTAGAATTAGTAACATCAATTGTAGATATGAATTACTTTTACTTTCAACAATTTTTATTAGATTTATTAGAAGATAACTATATAGTAAAATATATACAAGAAGATATTGAAATTTATGAAATAACTTCTGAAGGAAAAACTGCTATTGATTTAACAATTGATATTATCCCTGGAATATTAAAATTAGAAGTTGATAGTAAATTTAAAAAGAATTTAGATACAATAAAAGATAAATTTTCTATTTCTGCAGAATATACTCCTTTAACAGAAAGAGAGTTTTCTGTTAGATGTAAAATAATCGAAAATAATATTACAATTTTTGATTTACAAGCACATGCTGGTTCTCCTGAACAAGCAAAAAAAATTGTAGAAAATTGGAATAATAACGCAACAGAAATTTATCCAAAACTTTTAGAATTATTAATTGGTGAATAAAAAAAGACGAACTATAAGTTCGTCTTTTTATTTTATTTTTCCTAAACTTCTAAATGATTCATATAATATTATACTTGTTGCAACTGCCGCATTTAAACTTTCTGTTTTTCCAAGCATTGGTATTTTTATTCTTTCTGTTGCTTCTTCTAAAACTTCTTCTGAAACACCATTAGCTTCATTTCCTATAACAATAGCAGATTTTGTATAATCTACATCATATATACTTTTTTCTGTTCTTAAATCTGTTGCATAAACATTAATTTTATGTTTTTTCATTTCTTTTATGATTTTGGGAAGATTTTCTACTTCTATTACTTTTACTCTGAATATAGCTCCCATTGTAGATCTTACAACTTTTGGATTATATATATCAGCAGTTCCTTTAGATACAACAATTTGTTTTATTCCTAAACTATCTGCAGTTCTTAAAATAGTCCCCATATTTCCTGGGTCTTGAACACTATCTAATATTAAGAAATTATCTTCTTTATAGTCAATTTCTTTTTCTTGATTTTTTGGTTTTTCAATAACAGCCATTATTCCTTGTGGATTTATTACTTCTGTTATTGTATTAAATATTTTTTCTGCAACATATATACAATCGAATTTTGCAATTTCATACATTGTATTATTAGGAATACATCCGCTTGTTTTACAGTCTTCACATATAATGATTGATTTTATTTTTGCATTTTCATGTATTGCCTCTTCAATCATTTTTATTCCTTCTACCAAAAATTCATTATATTCTTCTCTGTATTTCTTTTCTTTTAATTTTTTTATATGTTTTATTGTTTCATTATCTTTACTTGTAATTACCATATTTTCACCTTTTCTATAAATTACTATATTATTATTTTGGCTTTTTATAATTTATTTATTCTATATTTTCTTAAAAATACTATTTAATTATACCACATATTGCTATTTTCGTAAACCTTTATTGACTCCAAAGCCAATGCTATATTATGTGAATTCTTAGTGAAAACATTTATTTTTAAGCATTTCTGTGTTATAATATCTTTTACTATCAAAATCTATACTAAATGAGGAGGAATGTATTATGAATACAAAGGACTCTTTGATAGTTGCAACACACACACAAGCTGCCATTAATCGGTTTGAGGAATATCTTAATTCCATAACCGACAAAGAAAATGCTTGTGTAGAACTCAGAGGCGATACACTTTGCGTTCAATTCGGTAATCAATTCGTTCCTTCAGAAGAAGACATCACAAAAATCAGAAATATCTTCTTCTGGACAGATACCATCTTTGTTCCGCATATTGAGGGATTTGTTCACTACTATCCTAAAAGTGGCACTCTTTTGGTAAATCTCAGACACTATGAACTGCTCGTTCAAGTCTATGAGAAACTCAAAGAACTCAAAGTAGCTGTTACAAGCTTCGACCTCAGTCTCTCCGAACTCACTTATAACTACAGAATTCCTGGGCGTACCCCACTGTATTATAAAGAGCTTATGGAGGTTCACAGAATCCTTGATCCCAAAGAACCTGAGCATCTGTATCTGATCTCTGTTTTCAGAATTGGTGAAGAATATTCACTCACTGCAAAGGTCCCAACTTTGGAATCTAATACTTCCAGCACCTAATTGGTGCTTCTCCCCCAACGCCAGAAAATTTTACGCGTAGGGGGCTTCTTTTTGCTAAAAAACGTTAAAACTAGCTTTTTTTCAAATAATATGATATAATATGATGTGATACCCAAAAAATATAAACATAAAGGAGGAATATCTATGAATGATATTATTCTGGGTAAAGAACAAGCAATGAAACGGTTGGAACAGTACCTTGAGGAATTAAACCTCTCCACTGACTGTATCACAAGCACTGGCGATTCCGTATTCGTCCAGTTCCCCACCGAATTCAAATGCACCCCCGAAAACGTGCTCGATATCAAAAATATCTTTTTCTGGAACTTGGAGGTTCCTTTCTCCGCAGGTCTTGTCCATTTCACTCTCAGCACCAACACCCTGCACCTGCATCTGATGTACTATGATGTCGCAACAAAAGTTTATGAGATGCTCTCTAGCTTTGGTGCGAAAATCTTCAAATTTGATCTCGCTTCCGGGTCTTTTACCTTCAGCTACACTATGGTGCAAGGTAAGGTTGCTTTGAATTACGAAGAACTTGAAGCAATTCGCCATATCGCCAATCCTGCACGTAATCGCGATCACTCTGTCCATCAGATGATTATGCACAGCGTTGCAGATCTCTTTGTTCATCCCGATATCCCGTAATTTCAAGGTATTCCAGCGTCACACAGGCGCATCCCTCAACAAATCAGACAGTTCTGTACGTTGAGGGATTTCTTTTTGTAAAAAAAAGTGAACCTTTTAGTTCACCTCTTTTTTATTTTATAATTTACTCAAAAAATCTTTACATTCACCAAGTACATTTTTCATATCTGAAATTTTAAATGTTATATATGGATCTTTTGATGGAGAAAATTTTATTCTGTTTCTATATAATTTCATTAATTTATCTACAACATCAAAATTAAATTTGCTATTATCAAAGTAGAAAATTACATTTTCTCTTCTTTGTGCTACTTTTAATACAGCTGCTTGTCTTGATAAACATTTAATTCTTGCTATGTCTAATAGGTTTTCTACTTCATATGGCATTTGTCCAAATCTATCTATAATCTCATCAGTAACATTTTGAATATCTTCTTCATTTTTACATAAAGCTATATTTTGATAAACTTCAATTTTTAATCCAGAATTATCAATATAGTCTTCAGGAATATAACTTGTTACATCTAATTCTATTTGAACATCTATTTCTTCTACTATTTCTTCCCCTCTGATTTCTTTTACAACTTCATCTAAAAGTTTACAATACATGTCATATCCAATTTGTTCCATATGACCATGTTGAATTTCTCCCATTAAACTTCCAGCTCCACGAATCTCCAAATCTCTCATTGCTATTTTAAAACCAGACCCAAATTCTGTAAATTCTTTTATTGCTTTTAATCTTTTATCAGCAACTTCTGTTAATAATTTATCTCTTCTATATGTTATATATGCATATGCTTGTTTTTCTGAACGCCCTACCCTTCCCCTTATTTGATAAAGTTGAGCTAATCCTAATCTATCTGCATTTTCTACAATTATAGTATTTGCATTTGGAATATCAATTCCTGACTCTAAAATTGTTGTACATACTAATACATTACTTTTTCCATCAACAAAGTCTTGCATAATATTTTCTAGTTGATTACCTGTCATTTTTCCATGTGCATATTCTACTTTTGCTTCTTCTACAAGGTTTTTTATTTCTAATGCCTTTTTTTCTATACCTTCAACATTATTAAATAAATAAAATACTTGCCCACCTTTTTCAAGTTCTCTTGTTATAGCTTCTTTAACAACTTCTTGATCATATTCTAATACATATGTTTGAACTGGCTTTCTATTTTGTGGTGGTTCATAAATAACAGACATATCTCTCATACCAACAACAGACATATGAAGAGTTCTAGGAATTGGTGTAGCAGTCATTGTTAAAACATCTATACTGTTTTTCATTTCTTTTATTTTTTCTTTTGCTTTTACTCCAAATCTATGTTCCTCATCTATGATAAGTAATCCAAGATTTTTAAAATTAACATCTTTACTTAAAACTCTATGAGTTCCTATTAAAATATCTGTTTCTCCAAGTTCAACTCTTTTTAAAGTTTCTTCTTGCTCTTTTTTAGTTCTAAATCTATTTAAAAGTTCTATTCTTACTGGATATTCTTTCATCCTTTCTTTAAAACTTTCATATTGTTGTTGTGCTAAAACTGTTGTTGGAACTAAATAAACAACTTGTTTTTGATCCATAACAGATTTAAATGCTGCTCTAATAGCAACTTCAGTTTTTCCATAACCAACATCACCACAAAGAAGTCTATCCATGGGTTTACTTTTTTCCATATCTTTTTTTACTTCTTCAATACATCTTAATTGGTCATCTGTTTCAACATATTTAAAACTGTCTTCAAACTCTTGTTGCCATGGTGTATCTTTTGAGAATGCAAATCCTTGCATTTTTTGACGTTTAGCATAAAGTTCTATTAATTCTTCTGCAACTTCTCTTAAATTATTTTTTACACGAGCTTTTGTTTTATCCCAT
>JAZQTI010000113.1:0-5047 GCA_045630665.1 Candidatus Scatovivens sp. | reverse complement strand
TATTTTGTGCTGATTCTTCACCAGTACAAATCTTATTATTGTATAACTCATATTTTTTTCTAACCGACATCGGTGATAAATTAGGCATTACAACATTAGCACCAGCCATAATCCCTTTTTCTCTTCCAGTTGAATCTATCGTTCCTAACGCTGTTGTTGCTGGAAGCAACACTGATGGATGAATAAGCCTAATTATAGATAAAAGATAACAAGTAAGTTCTACAGTTCCACCAGGCATTTCTGAAAACGGGGTAGATTTATGAGGTACAAAGGGACCAATACCACACATTTCAGGTTTGAAATTTTCAATAAATTTTAAATCCTTTGCAATATGAAGTGATGTTTGATAAGGTGAACCAACCATAAATCCACATCCAACTTGATAACCAATTTCTTTTAGATGTTTTAAGCAATTCATACGATTATTAAAAGACATTTCATTAGGGTGAAGTTTTTCATAATGTTCTTTATCAGCAGTTTCATGCCTTAAAAGGTATCTTGTAGCACCGGATTCATATAGTTTTTGATAACTTTCTTTAGTTCTTTCTCCAAGAGAAAGTGTTATTGCACAATCCGGAAATTTTGTATGAATTGAATTTACAATATCACACATAATTTCATCAGAAAAATACAAATCTTCACCACCTTGTAATACAAAAGTTCTAAAGCCTAAATTATAACCATTTTCACAACAATTTAAAATTTCTTCTTTAGAAATTCTGTATCTGTCACAATATAAATTACTTTTTCTAATTCCACAATAATAACAATCATTTTTACAAATATTGCTAATTTCAATTAAACCTCTTATATAAATAAAATTATCATAGATTGATTTCTTTACTGATACAGCTTTTTGCATAAGATAATTTGCTGCTTCAGGAGTTCGATTTGAAATTAAATATTCATATTCTGATAAACTTAAAGAATGTGACTTTTCAAGTTTATCTATAATTTCAAAAATATTATTCATGAGTAATTACATTTGAATATGCTGTTTTTACACTGATACCAGGAAGTTTTCCTATTTTTCCAGATAATGCTGAAATTTCATCTTGAGGAGCATCAATTGCAATGCTTATAATACTAATGTTTTTTTCTCTATATGGAATTCCCATTCTTCCAATAATATATCTTGAATAATCATGAAGAATAGAATTCAGTTGTTCTACAACATCCATAGATTCAACTATAATTCCCATAACAGCAACTCTTTTTTCCATATTCAAGTCTCCTTTCTAAATACTATTAGTCTTGACAAAATAAATTAAAAAACAAAAAACTGCGCCAAAAAAGGCGCAGCAAATAAACATAGTAAAAAAGCTTATTTAGTAGCACCTTTCAATTAGATAATATCTTTTTGTCAGGAACATTTTATATAAGAAGTATATAACTTTTTTTTGAAGAAATCAATGTAATTTATTTGTATTTTATTAAAATTTATATGTTTAAAAATAATAATAAATATTTTATAGCTAAAAATAGCGAAAAATGGCGAAAAATAGTGAAAAAAATATGTATTTGTGTTATAATAGCGCCATGGAGGGAATGAATAGATGAAAAAAGTATTTATAATGGCTTATTTACGAAAAAATCTTGGAGATGATCTTTTTGTAAAAATGTTACTAGAAAAATATAAAAACCTAGATTTTTATATTAAATATGATAAACCTGAATATTTAGATGTTTTAAATAATTATGAAAATTTACATGTATTATATGGAAAAGATACTGATGAAGAATTATATAATTCTGATGTAAACGAATATGATGCATATGTATATATTGGTGGATCTATATTTATGGAAGGTGGATTAAGTTATAATCTTTCAGAAAAATTTTATGATTTTATGAAAAGATGTAAAGAAAATAATAAACCATTTTGCTATATAAGTTGTAATTATGGACCTTATCAAACACAAGAGTATTTTGATCTTTCAAGAAAAAATTTCGCAGAGTGTACAGATATATGTTTTAGAGATTTATATTCATATAATTTGTTTAGTGATATTGAAACTGTAAGATATGCGCCAGATTATGCATTTAGTTATAAATTACCAGATGTTAAAAAAATAAAAGATTCTGTAGGAATTTCTGTTATTGATTTAGGAATAAGAGAAGATTTAAGACCAAAGAGTGATTCTTATATTAAATTTCTTTGTAAAAATATAACTAATTATATTAATTCTGGAAAAGACGTTTATTTATATTCTTTCTGTGAGTATGAAGGTGATGAAGTAACTATTGACAAAATAATGAGTAATTTCCCAGGAGAAGCAAAAATCCATGCAGTAAAATATGATGGGGACATCGATAAATATTTAGAAAAATATACTCAAATGGAATATATGATTTGTGCAAGATTTCATGCAATGATTTTGTCAACAGTAGCAAAGCAAAAAATATTTGTAATGTCTTATAGCAAAAAAGTTGACAGAGTAATTGAAGATTTAGAATTAAATTTACCAATAATGCATTTTAATGAATTAGATGAAAATCATGATTTATTACTTGAAAACTTTAAAGCTGTTGAAGAGGAGAAAATTCAAAAAATAACAAAAGATGCTGAAAAACAAGATGAAGCAATCAGAAAAAATATTATATAAATAGTTTTTTCAAAAAGAAAGGAGAGTATGATTGTTAAGAAATCATACAAGTATTTATATGGCTAAATTAAATAATTATATTATGAATGCAATAAAATACTATGCAAATTATAGAAGAGTATCAAAACTTAGAAAAAAAGGAGCTACAATTGGAAGAAATGTTGCAATTTGTAAAGGTTCTAAATTTGATAATCCAGAAAAATTAACAATTGGTGATAATGTATATATAGGAAACAATTTTTACAGTAATTGTGTTGGGGGATTAACAATTGGAAAAGGTACATTAATAAGCTATAATTGTACAGTAATGACATATAACCATGATTATAAAGAAGATTTGTTTATGCCATATGGATTGTCAAATATATATAAAGAAGTTGTTATAAAAGAAAATGTATGGATTGGAATAAATGTAAATATTGCAGGTGGTGTAGTTATTGAAGAAAATTCTGTAATAGGAATGGGAACAACAGTTGCCAAACATATTCCAGCTGGAAGTATTTTTGCAGGCGGAAGATTTTTATCAGAAAGAGAAGAAAAAACACATAAATATGATTTATTAGAAGTTAGAGCAATGTATCATCCAATACATTATTTAAAATTTAATAAAAAAATTAAAAAAATCAAAAAAGATGTTATAACATTTGATGAAATTAAGAAAGTATATGATGATTATGATACATATATATTAACTTATAGATGGTGTGAAAATAATAACTATATAGCTGATTGGAAAAACGAAAAAATAAAAAAAGCAGAGTAAAGTATTTAAGATAAATAAAAAATTAAATAAAAAATTAAATAAAAAATAGAATATTATAATTTTATAATATTCTATTTTTTTGCTTTTGGAAAATAAAATTACACAACTAAACCAGTTATTAGAATTCCTAAGTTTTCTCTATATATTGCGGCAAATTGAGAAATTGGAAGAGGATTAGTTCCAAGTCCTGCTTCAATGGTAAAACCAGGTTTATTGTAATATAAAATAAACCAATCTTTATATCCAGCGAAACTAGAACTTTCTGGAACTTGCTCTATATTATAACCAGATAATTCTGAAAAACGTTCAGCAATTTGCTGACTTCCAGGAGGAGTTTGATTTTGATATTGATAATAAATTACTCTTCCTTGAGTATGATATGTGAGTATTATACTAAAATTATGTTTAAGAGTGAATGTGTATAAAGCAACCGCTTCAGGTGCTGTGAGTGGACCAAAACCAACAAAATCACGAGGGGCTGGTTTATTAAATCCTTGAGCATATTTTATTTCTCTTGCCTGATCCCAACCAGCAGGAAATTGAAGGTTTAAATCAATTCCTTCAATATTAGCTTTCCATCCAGAAGGAAATGGAATTTCTGGAAAATTACTAGAAATTAGTTTTGCATTTCTATAAGCCCAAGAATTTTCTGTTATTAATCCTGTTACTAAATCAACCCCGTCGGGATTTAACATCGGAAGAATGTATAAGGAAATATTTGAAAATAAGTCTCTGGGATTTATACCACCAATATTAATATTATTTACATAGCTTTTTGATAAGTTTTCTAAAAATTTCATTAAAAGTGGTGTTGTAATCCATTCATTTCCATGTGTTGAACCACAATAAAAAATCTCTTTATTACCTGTTCCAAATCGTATTACAGAAAGAGGTTTTCCTAAAACACTATTTCCTATTGTCGAAATTTGTAAAAATGGATAAATAGTTTTTAAAGCATTAATATTTAAATTTAATATTTGGGAGGTATAACTTATATTAGTTTGAACAACATTTCCAAATGGAATGATTATTTCTTCTCCGATTTTTAAATTTTCATAATCAATAGTAGGATTTGCATAGATAATAGCATCAACTGTTGTAGAATACTGCCTGCTTATTTCATATAAAGTATCTCCATCTTTAATAGTATAATTTGTATATCCATTGATGTATGGCATTAAGGCATTCCATGTGTTTGTTCCAACAATACCGTCAATAATTAATCCAAAATTTCTTTGAAAATTTTGCACAGCATTAAATGTTTGAAAACCGAAAATACCATCAATTGCGCCATTATAAAATCCTATTTTTTTTAAAGTTGATTGTAAAAGCTCAATTTCTGGACCGCGTGAATTTAATCTTAAAGTTGTCATATAAAAATCCTTTCTTTTTGTTATAAATAAAAAATTAAAACCTTTTTTTTATAATATTAAAAAAATTATATTATGTTACAAAATAAAATTAGAAAAAACTATGAAAAATGTGTCAGAAGAGGGTAAAATTACTTGTAAAATTTTAGAATATATTATACAATATGCTTGAAAAAATATACCATATATGGGGTGAAAAAGAGTGCTAATAGAAGCCGAAATGAAAGAACTTGCAAAAAGAAAGGAATATACAAAAGTTTTCAATTATTTTCATGATGAATATACAGATATGCTTAAGAACTTTTTGG
>JAZQTI010000112.1:0-16087 GCA_045630665.1 Candidatus Scatovivens sp. | reverse complement strand
ATATATTTACTTATATAGATGAATAAGAAAATAATTAGTAAAATTATAGAAAGAATAAATTGTATTTTAAATATATATAATTTTGTTTGGTTTGGTTTTTTATCAAATATTATCTGATTCATATAGTTATTATTATCACATAAAAATAATTTATTATATTTATTGCAAATTATCTATTCTATTAATTTGCTAATTTTAGTTAGTTGTGTTATATTATTAATATATTATTTTTTGAAAGGATTTCTTATGGAAAAAATACTTGTAAAAAACCCAACTGCATATCATAATTATTCTATTGAAAGTACAATTGAAGCTGGTATTGTTTTAACTGGTACAGAAATAAAATCAATCAGAAACGGAAAATGCAATATCAAAGATACTTATGTTAATATTAAAGATGGTGAAGTTTTTATTTATGGAATGCATATAAGTCCATACGAATTCGGAAATATATTTAATAAGGATCCTCTTAGAACCAGAAAATTATTATTAAATAGACGTGAAATAGATAAACTTTATGGAATGATAAAACAAAAAGGTGTTTCACTTGTTCCTACAAAAATGTATATGAAAGGTAACAAAGTGAAGTTAGAAATTGGAATTGGTAAAGGTAAAAAGCTTTATGATAAACGTGAAGATATGGCCAAAAAAGATGCTGAAAGACGAATGAATAGAGCTTTAAAAAATGATTATTAAAATAAAAAACTAAGCATTTCTGCTTAGTTTTTATTTTTTTATCTCATATAATTATCATCTCTTTTAGAATCATCTTTTCCCAAAAAGTATTTGATATCCTCGATTCTATCAGAAACTGAATCTATAACTCTTATAACTCTATCACCTAATGTTCGTTTCTTGTTTTGTTCTACTAATTCTCTGTTATAATTTAATTTATCTACATCAACAACTTTTGAATGCATTTTTTGTATAAGAAACTCATAATAAGATTTTTCCTCATCTGTTAGAGATATACCTGTTCTTCTTTCCATATCTTCACAAGCTTTTTGAAAATCAAATGGTATTACTGATTGTTTTACCCAATCTCTAAACCAAGTTTCTTTTCCATATTCTAACATAAATGCTTCTATATCTTCTCTATTTCCATCAACAACTCTGTGATGAGGTTTATTTTGCATTTCTACACCGGCACAGTAGTCATAACTAAACAGTGGTGCTAAACGTAATTGTTTATCACTTCCTATTATTAATCCCCATTTTTTATTAGATTCATTTTCATTAAAAACTAATTTATTAAATAATGATTGCTTTATAAGCCCTTTTCTTATTTCTTCTCTAGCTTTTTCTGAATCTTTTGGAGAAAGTTTGTTTTTCTTATAATATTTTTTTACAAACCTATCTGTTGTTTCAAGTAAATTTTCAAGACTTACCCTTTTCTTTTTTGGGTTGTCATCTACAATAGAATCCCCTTGTATTAAAGTTTCTTCGCCTCTCAAAAAATTTTTTGTTAGATGAAATGTTGAAATCGTACCAGCTTCATTAGTAAATACACCTCTATAGTACACAGTTGCATCCAATCCCATTTGTTTTGCAATTTGCGGTAGTAAGAAGTTATTTGTATCTGCAAGTTTATAATACTTATCTTTTATTTCAGAAGAATAGTCAGGCTCTTTAGTTACTAAAAATGCTTCAAGATTAGAACTTATAATCCATGATACTCCGATTTTGCTATCTGCTAACCTTCTTTTTGATGTTTCAAAAGAGTAATCATTTAAATTTATAATTCCGTTGTCATCTGTTTGCATTCTTTCGTTATAATCTTTACTTTTGTAAATATCATATAACCTAAACAAAAATTTTGTTCTTCTTTCTATGTACTCATTTGGTTTTGAACCATCCAAATGAGCTCCTAATGCTTCAAGTTCAATTTCTCCCAAACCATATAATTTAGCTGCTTCTAAAATATAATTTCTTTTTTCTTCGTTTTGTTTTGTCAATAAATACAATCCTTACGCTTTGTTGTTTGAACAGAACACTTCATTAATTTTTTGTGCTACTGTTGCTTTTATTTCGTCTCTTGCAGGTCCTAAATATTTTCTTGGATCAAATACTGAAGGATCTTCATTGAAAGCTCTTCTAATTTGAGCTGTCATAGCTAATCTTAGGTCTGTATCTACATTAATTTTTGAAACTCCGTTTACTCCAGCTTCTCTTAACATTTCATCTGGGCATCCTTTTGCTCCTGGAATATTTCCACCATTATTATTGCACATTTCTACTAGTGCTGGAATAACTGAAGATGCTCCATGTAATACTATTGGTGTATTAGGTAATTTTTCTTTAATCTTTTGTAATATATCAAATCTTAATTTAGCTTCTCCCTTGAATTTGTAAGCACCATGGCTTGTTCCTATAGCTATAGCTAAAGAATCACATCCTGTTCTTTGAACAAATTCATATGCTTGATCTGGATCTGTATATCTTGCATCATCAGCAGCAACATTTACTTCATCTTCAACTCCTGCTAATTTTCCAAGTTCAGCTTCTACTACAACTCCTTTTGAATGTGCATATTCAACTACTTTTTTTGTTAATGCAACATTTTCTTCAAAATCATATTTTGAACCATCTATCATAACTGATGTGAATCCTGCATCGATACACATTTTACATGTTTCGAAATCTGGTCCGTGATCTAAGTGAAGAGCGATTGGAATAGTTGTTGATTCAACTGCTGCCTCCACCATTTTGATTAAATAATTCATTCTTGCATATTTTATAGCACTTGAAGAAACTTGTAAAATAACTGGTGATTTAGCTTCTTCTGCTGCATCTGTAATTGCTTGTATAAACTCCATATTGTTTATATTAAAAGCTCCTATTGAGAAATGTTCTTTCATTGATCTTTCAAACATTTCTTTTGTTGTTACTAATGGCATAATATACCCTCCTTTAAAATTTATTTTCCTTATATATTTTATAATCTTGCAAGAGCTCTGTCAAGTGAATTTTCTATGTATTTTGTAAGTTAAAACAATTTTAACTTACAAAAATATATTTAATTACATTTACATCTGTAACTTCCGCACATTGATTCTTCTTGTGCGCTTCCACTTGAACATCCTGGGCAAGCTTGTACTTCGATTTGATTTAATTCACATATACTCATATCACAATTATTAAATTTACAACTTCCTACTGTACATTTAATTTTTTGATTACAATTATCCATATCTAACCTCCAGAAAATAAAAATAGAACTATTTTCATAGTTCTATCTTATTATTAGCATATTATTATTTTTAATTCTTATTTTGATAATCTTTGTAGAATTTATCTCCCACAAACATATAGTTTAAAGACTTTATTTCTTTTTGGAAATTCATATAATTTATTTCTTTTTCATTATCTTCCGGTATTTTATAAATTAAATCATATATTTGTTCAATATTCTCAAAAATAATTACACCATTTGAATTCATTAGTTTCCAACTTGGCATAGCTATATCATAATCATTTGCTTTTATATTTTCTGTAGAATCTAAGACTAAATATAACCCTTGGGATAATAGTCTAGGATTCATGGCTGCATATTTGTTCTCAAATACAGATTTATATTCATCATTTATTATTCTAAAGTAATTGTCTTCATCTTGAACAATATATCTTCCATTATCACCAATATATATATCTTTATATTTTTCTGAAAGAACATTTCCTTCTAAGTCTGTAAAATATATTAAGTTATCATTATAGTTTCTAAGTAAAATTCGCTCATTTCCAAAGAAATCTAATATTTGAGCATTACCTGTCATAGAATTCTTTTTACCATATGAAGTGTACCATCCTTGTGTTCTTCTTGACATTTCATAAAATGGTATATTTCCATTTGAAAATAAATATAAATTTCTTGCATCATAATCTAAATATGTTGTGTCTAATTTTATTCTGATATCTAAATTATCTTTTTTTGCAAGTTCATATATATCTCCAAGTCCCATATAAGATTGAGTTACGATTAAATCATATTCTTCATTGTAATCATATCTAAAAGAATATTCTGTTGAAACTTCTGTATATGCAGGAACACTGTTTATAGAATTCAATTTTGCTTCAATCTCATATTTCATTTCATTTGTTTGGCCTAATATATTTTTATATATATTTTCTAATTCTTGTAGTTTTGCAACATAATTTTCATCAGAAGATTCTGTTCTATATGATAAAACTGGTCTTCCATTTTTTAATATTACTGTTGTACTTCCATCTTTACATACAAACGCTATGTAAAATTTCTTTTCATATACTTCTATTTCTACAAAAGGACTTGCATAATCATATAAAAATTCAATCATGCATTCCCCTCTTGTATTAATATATCCATATTTTCCATCTTTTTTTACATTCAAATATGGAATATCGTATAATTCTCCTTCAAGTTCTGTAATATATTTAAAATAATCAGTTTTATAAGCTAATTCATTTTCGTTTTCTTTATCTTTAATTGATTTTCCTATTGATGCATAATTAAAAGTTAAAATACCTAATATTGCTGATATGGCCATTATAACTATAGAAACTGAAATAGCTGTTATACTATTTATTTCTACTAAATTTTCTTTTAAACTTTTAAAAATAACCACTAATCCAGAAATAATACTAAACGCTGCAATTATAGGTTCTTTTATAAATATAAAACTTAATGAAAAAACTCCTAATAAATAAAATGTATTAAAAGTTGTGTCTCTCCTGTGATTATAGCTTTGCAAAATATCAAATGCTATTACAGCCAACATTATTGCATAAATTCCAAACAAAATATATGTAACTACATTATTTTCTTGTACTGTAAGTACCGTTCTATCTTGTGGAACTATTTTGGTATATAAAATAACCAAAAGTCCAAATACAATGTTAGTTAGACCAACACATAAATTTACTAATTTACCTCTCATATTATACCCTCATGAGTTTATTTCTTTTGTATCTCTTTATAAACTATGTTATATATTTCATTATGAATATCTTCTCTAGTTCTAATTTCGTTATCTTTCACACATTTCACTTCATTCCATTGGTATTTTCCAACTAAACTACAAGCAGCATTGTATGAATCTTCTAAATGTTTTGAATCTCTTTCATGAATATCTTTTTTATCATTATGAGTAAATTTATTTTCTCTATTTTTAATAAGTTCTTCTACTTTTTTTGGTGGCATATTTAAGAAAAATACTTCTGTTGGGACTGGTAATCCATAGATATTAAATTCTAAATCAAATAACCAGTTTAAATATTTTTCTCTTTCTGCTTCGTCTGTTATTTTTCCAGCTTGATGTACCATATTTGCAGTTGTATATCTGTCTGCTAATATAATACCACCATTATCATAATATTCTTGTAATTCTTTTTTAAATGTTGCATATCTATCAGCTGCATAAAATGTTGAAGCTATATAAGGACTAACATCTTTTGCATTTTCTCCAAATTCTCCTGATAAATACATTTTTACAAGTGAAGATGATGGACTATCATAATTTGGAAAGCTTACTGTTTTATATTCTATTCCATCTTCTGTTAAATGTTTTTTTAATAAATCAAATTGAGTTTGTTTTCCACTTCCATCAGTTCCATCTATTACAAATAATTTTCCCATAACTTTATCCTCTTTTTTATTATTTTTAGAATCTTTTAAATAGACTCGAATTTCTAGCAATATTTTTACTAGAAATTCTTGTTCTTATTTTTTCTCAATTCTTGTAAATAATGGTTCAATATTATCTAATTTTAATTCAGGTTCTACTGAAACAAATTCCCAAGAAGCAGCATCTAATTTTAAATATTCTCTTATTTTTCCGCATGCTGTTGGCATTACAGGAGCAAACAAGTTTGATAAGTTTGCTATTACTACTGAACATGTATAAATAATATTGTTAAATTCTTCAATATTTTCTTTTTTAGCAATCCATGGTTGTTTATCATCATAGAATTTATTTCCAATTTCTACTAATTCCATAACTTTTTTGATTGCTTCTCTAAATTCTAATTTTTCTATTAAATCTCCAGCTTCTTTATAAGTTCTTTCAATTTCATTTTTTATTGTTGCGTCTAATTTTCCGTTTGGAACAGCTTCTAGGCCTTTAAATCTTAATGTTCTATTTACTAAATTCCCAAATTTATTTAAAATTTCTCCATTATGTGTATTTTCAAAATCTTCAATTGTAAAGTTTGTATCTTTTTTCTCTGGTCCATTTGATAATAAATGATATCTTAATGAATCTGAATTGTATAAATCTAAAGCTTCTAAAGCTGTCATTCCAATACCTTTACTTTTAGAGAATTTTTGATCATTAAAATTTAAATATTCAGCAGAAACTATTGTATCAACCAAATGATAATTTTCTTTTTGTCCTAATAATAAAGCATTTAAGATTATGCTATGGAACATTATATTATCTTTTCCATGGCACATATATATTTTATTATTATGTCCTTCTTTCCAAAAATCTTCCCATGTACAATCTGTTCTTGATTCACAGATTTTCATTGTATCTGTTATATATCCCATAACAGCTTCTATCCATACATACATTTTTTTGTCATCATATCCTGGAAGTGGGATATCAACACCCCAAGTCAAATCTCTTGTTACCGCTCTATCTAATAAACCTTGTTTTAAATATTTTAAAGTTTCATTTTGAGCATTTATTCTCCATTCATGTTTTACTTTTTCTGTATGTTCTTCTATTTCTTTTTGGAATTTCGAAAGAGCTAAATATAAAACTCTGTTATCTCTTTCTACTACTTTTGCGCCACAATCAATACAGTTCCCAGCCATTAATTCGGCACCTGTTGGAACATGAAGACAAGCGTCACATTGATCTCCTTTTGTTTCTTGACCACATTCAGGACAAGTTAAAACAATTTCTCTATCTGATAAGAATTTGTCACAATGTTCACAATATGCTTGTGGCTCTGTTTTTTCGTAAATATATCCATTATCATATAATTTTTTAAATAGTTCTTGAACTTTTTCTTTATGATAATCATCAAAAGTTCTTGAATATAAATCGTATGAGAATTGGTATCCATTAAACATTCTATTGAATTCTTCGTCATATTTACTTGCTATTTCTTTTGGAGTTGTTTTTTCTTTTTTAGCTCGTTCTGTAATTGGTGTTCCATGACAGTCTGAACCAGATACATAAAGAACATTATCTCCTTTTAATCTATAGTATCTTGCAAGCAAGTCTCCTGATATTAAACCTGCTATATGTCCTAAGTGTAATGAGCTATTAGCATATGGCCAAGCTCCTCCGATAAGTATGTTTCTTTTCATTGTTTATTCTCTCCTAACTATATTAATCATCTTGGTTGACGCCCATTTAATCTTCTATAATTTGGGTCTCTTTCATCATAAGCAGAATCCATTAATGTATTAGCACCTACAAGACCTCCAAGAACTTCTCTAACATCGTTTACATCTTCTATAAATTGAGTTTCAGCATTATCTTTAACAGCTTGATTTGCATCGGCTAAAGCATTTTGTCTAACATCAGTTGCTTGTACACCTGTATCTCTTGATAATTGGCAAACTCCAGCATAAAAATCTGCTGCCATATCTTCTTTTAATTGGCTTACAGTTCTAACATCTAAATTTGAGTTATTTTCTATGTTTGTTAATTTTTCTTTATATTCTCTTATCATAGCTGCTATTTTTTCCTCAAATTCATATGCAGCTACTTCATTCCCTTCAACTTCAGCTGTATAAACTTCTCCTGTTCCGTCTGCATATTCAATTTTATGAACTTCTTTTGTTTCTTCTTTGTATTCATCTAAATCTCTAATTGGTTCTGTTGTAGATTTTTCAGGAACTAGATCAACCATTTTTTCGTCATATTTTGGATTGTCTAATATTGTTTTTCCATCTTTTCCTGTAATTCTAGCTCTTTGTTGCATATTATTTTCTTCTGTTTTTATTATTATTACACTTCCAGAACCATTTTGAGACAATTGTCTATTTTCTAAAATATTTTCCAAAGCGTCTACATTTACAACTTCAATTGCACCTTTTATTGTTTTTGAAGTCAATTTATTTTCTTTGCAAAATCTTTTCATATCATCTAAATTCATTCCAACTTTTTCTGCAATTTCTTTTAGACGATCTTCTTCTAGTGATATTTCTTCTTGGATTTCTTCTGGTGATTTTTCTTCTTCGTCTTCTATTTCAAATATATCATCATCATCTTTTACTTGTATATCTGCATCTTCATCTACGTTTTTAATTCTTGCTACTGTATCTCTTGGGCTTTTTGGTACTAAATTATCTTTTTCAACAGCTCTTGTAAATTCTTCTAAGTTTTTTGGTTCCATCATATTTTTTATTTCAGAAAAATCTAATTTTGTTTCAATACCATTAATTCCATTTTCTTTTAAGCCTATTTCTATAGCTTCTTTCATTCTTGGAGTTAATTCAAACATATGCTCATTTGAATCTTCATCTAAATAAACACATGCCATATCTTGACCTTTTGAATTTACTATAAGATCTATTTGTTCTCCATTATCTAATACTAATGGAATTACATATGTTCTCATTAATTTATCATTATCCATTTTTTCTGGATTATATGTTCTTAATCTTTCAGGTTGTGCATTATAATATTCTGCCAATGTTTTTATTTTCATAGTTTCTATTGCAGCATTTGATGCACTTCTTGAACTCCCTTCTCTAGATAAGTAGCTAGCATTAACTGCTGCCATTGATGCAACTAAGCATTTATCAATGTATGTTAATGAATCTGACATAATTATTATACCTCCAATTTTATCTATCGTATTCTTTAATATTATATAAATATCTTCTAAGTTTTTCAAGATTTTTATTCGTTTTTTCAATATATTTTTGAAGGTTTTTCATATAAAAAAACGTAGCATGAAAATACTACGTTTTCTATAATATCCATGTTTTTTATAAGTCTTTATTAAACTTGGTTTTAGGATACAAATTATCTTCTAATAATTCTTCTTCTAATTTTGCTTCTTCACGTTGTTTTTCTCTAACCATTTCTTTTTTTATTTTTGATTCTTCTTTTTGTTTTTGTTTTTCCCTACGAATTCTATCTTTTTCTTCTTTCTTTTCTATTCTTTTAATTTCTTTTTCTTTTCTTTTTTCGTTTTTTAAGTTTTCTTGTTCTTGCCTTTTTTCTGCTTTTATACTTTCTTGTTCTAATCTTATTCTTTCTTGAGCTGCTTTTCTTTCCAGTTCGATTTGTTTTTGTTCTAACTCTAATTCTTCTTGTTTAATCTTTCTGTCCTCTTCAATTGTTATTCTCTCTTCTTCTTCTTTTTTAAGTTCTTCTTCATGAACATTCTTTAGTCTTTTTTCAGCTCCTTTTATTATATCAGAATAGAATTTTCTTGCTGTCTTACTTTTTAAAATTTCTTTATCGTTTTTTAATGTAGAATCAATTTCATAAGCTTTAGCAAATTTGTTTAATGCTATTTTATCAGAAATATTTATTTTACTTGTTCTCCATAGATTATCTAATTTGTATTCAATATCTATTCCAAGTTTTTCTAATTCATCTTTTCTTAATCTTTGGCATCTTGCTATATAATCTCTTTCATTTTCATTATCTTCTTTTGGATATTCTGCCGCCATGCATATAACATATTTTTCTGACATATCTGAAGGCATTTTTCTTTCAATCCATATAGTATCATCATATTCAGCTAAAGTTATATATACTAAAGGATCAACTCTTTCAGCTTGTTTTTCTGTTATTCTAAATCTATCTACTAGGTATTTTGTTCTTCCAGTCCTCATTCTCAAAGAATATTGTGCTTTTAACATGCCATCTATTCTATCAATTCCTCTGATTAATTTTTCTATAAAGAAATCTTTACTAAAAATTCTACAACATCCGTTTTCGGCGTCTACAATTACTAATGTTCTTTTTTCATTTTTTATTGTGTCATCTTCTAAAACTTCTTTGTTTTTTGGTTTTAATTCTGAGTTTTCAGTTTTTTCAACACTTGTTGTATTTTCTTTTGGTAAATCTTTTTCTTTATTTTCAAATTTATCTATAACAATCTCTTTACCTTTTGCATATAAATTAGTTATATTATTTTTTACTTGTCCAAAATTTTCTTTTAAATTAGATTTTAATGATTCATATTTTTCATTAATAGTATTTTGCATTTTTTCTAGATTGTTGTTCTTTTCTTCATTTACACTCTTTTCTTCATATGTATTTATTTTTTCTTGAACAATTTCTTTTTCTTCAATCTCTATTTTATCTTGAAAATCCTTTTCAACAATTTCATTCTCAATATTTTCATTTTCAATATATAAATTTGTTTTAGATTGTGATAAAAATTCATTTTTGAAATTTGATATTTTTTCTTTTAGTTCTTTAAAAACTTGTTTATTTTTTGCTTCTTCTTTTTTTGGTACTTCTAATATTTCATTTACTTCTTTTTTAGTTTCTTGAACTATTTCTATTTTTGGTAAAGAATCTTCTGTTTCTGATATCACAATAACTTTATTTGAAGCTTCTAATAATTTTTGTTCCGAATCTTTAAATTTATTTTTCAAAAATACTTTTACTTGATTTATCTTTTCTTTTACTTTTAATCTAAATTTAGAAAATTCTTCTCTTTTTTGTGCTTTTGTTTTTCTAGTTTTTAATGTTTTTGTTTTATTAATTACTACACCAAGAATATTTCCACCAACATTTTTAATGTCTCTTTTAGCTTTTTTAATATCTTCTTTTAATGTTTCTTTATATTCAGCAACTAATATACAAGAATTTGCTGCTCTTGATAAAATTAATGCTTCAGTAGAATTTAAAATTGTATCAGAATCTATTATGATAGTATCAAAAAATACTTTTGCATCTTTTATTAATTCTTCAAGTCTTGGTGATGTTAATAATTCTGAAGAATTTGGTGGTACTGTACCTGAAGTTATTAAATTTAAATTTTTAATTTCTGTTTCGTTAATAAATTTGCTTAAGAATTCATTTATTTCAATTCCATTAGAATCTAATTTTGATAGGTAATTTGATAACCCTAATTCATTCGGTGTGTTGAAGATTTTGTCTTGTCTTCCAGAGTTCATGTTAGCATCTATAATCAGTACTTTTTTTCCAATATTTGAAAATGCTATTCCCATATTTGCTGCAATAAAACTTTTACCTTCACCTTTTACAGAACTTGTTACAAGAATTACCTTTTTATTTTTTTCATTATTTACACATAAAAATTGAATATTTCTAACTAGATTTTTAAATCCTTTTGTTGTAGGATTTTTTTCATTACTATAATTTATTAGTTCGGAATCATTTGTTTTTTCTGGTTTTAGTGGTATTTCAGCTAAAGTTTTTAAGTATAGTTCTACTTCTACATCTGCCGAATTTTTTATTTTCTTATCTAATACCATCAATGCACAAATATATATGCAATTTATTAAAACTCCTATAGCTATTGAAATTATTATTGGTATGATTTTTGAAATAGAATATTCTTTTGGCATAAAGTTAAATGAATATAAAAAACCTGTAAAAATACAAATAATTAAAACCAAAAAAACATATATTTTATTTTGTTTCATTTTCTCCCAAAACAACATTTTTCTTCCTCTCTAACAAAAAATAAAAAAAGATACAAATAACCCCAAATTATCTGTATCTTTTGTAAAATAAAATTTTTAAACATTATAGCAAGTTTTTTCTAAAATATCAACACTTTTAGAAAATTATTTGCTTTTTATTTATATTTTTATCATTTGTTAAATACTATATTTTTATTCAGCTATAAAATACAAAAAAGCACACAAAATCCGTGTGCTTTATTTTTTACATTTTTACTTTTTGATTATTAGATATTATAATCTGATACTTTTTTGTAAGCATAAATTGCTGATGCAACTAATGCAACTACTACAAATACTATTGAAGTATTAGATCCAGCATAAGGTAATTTGCTAGCTGTTTTGTTTGTATTTGTGTAATTTGAAGTATTTGAAGTATTTGTTTTATTTGTAACACCAACTGATGATGATACAGCATTTGCTTTATTTGTATTTGTGTTTGTTGCTCCTACAGTGTTTTCTGTAGTATTAACAGTGTTTGCTGTGTTTGTTGTGTTTGTTGTTGAAGTTGGTTTTATAACTGTAGCTAAAGAACTAACACTACCAAATACCATAACAACTAACATAACGATTACTAAACTAACTAACATTTTTTCTCTGATTAATTTTAACATATTTCCATCTCCCTATTCCTTATTACTTAACATCTGTTCATATTATAACATAATGTATTTTTTTATTGCAAGTTTTTTTGACTTTTTTTTACTTTTTAACACAATTGTAATATTAAACATTAAATCTGAATAAAACAATGTCTCCGTCTTGCATTATATATTCTTTTCCTTCTTGGCGAATAAGCCCTTTTTCTCTTGCTTGTACCATTGAGCCATCGCATTTCATTAAATCATCAAATGAAACAACTTCTGCTTTTATAAATCCTCTTTCAATATCTGAGTGAATTTTTCCAGCAGCTTGTGGCGCTTTTGTACCTTTTTTTATTGTCCATGCTCTAACTTCTGGTTCTCCAGCAGTTAAAAATGACATTAACCCTAGCAAATTGTAACTTGCTTTTATTAATTTATCTAATCCAGATTCATCTAACCCCAAAGCTTCTAACATCTCTGTTTTTTCATCTTTTTCTAAAACACTTAATTCTTCTTCTATTTTTACACATAGAGGTATAACCTCTGCCCCTTCTGTTTTAGCAAATTCTTTTACTCTAGCAACATTTGGATTTGTATCCGCATTTTCTAGTTCATTTTCAGAAACGTTTGCCACATATAAAACTGGTTTAATAGTTAATAAAAAGCTTTCTTTTAAGACTTCTTTTTCTTCTTCTGAGTAATCTAATGTTCTTGCACATTTTCCAGCATTTAAAGTCTCTTTTACTCTTTCTAGTGTATCTATTTCAAACTGATATTTTTTATCAGCCTTTAATAGCTTTCTTGCTCTGTCTAATCTTTTTTCTTTTGTTTCCAAATCTGCAAAAATTAATTCAAGATTTATTGTTTCAATACCCCGAAGCGGATCTATATTGCCATCAACGTGAACTAAATTTGAATTCTCGAAACATCTTACAACTTGTAATATACTATCAACTTCTCTGATATGAGATAAAAATTTATTTCCTAAACCTTCACCTTTACTTGCTCCTCTTACTAATCCTGCAATATCAACAAATTCAACAACTGCATTTGTTACTTTTTGTGGATTATAAATTTCAGCTAGTTTTTCTACTCTTTCATCTGGTACGGCTACAACTCCAACATTTGGTTCTATTGTACAAAATGGATAATTGGCACATTCAGCGCCTGCTTTTGTTATACTATTAAATAAAGTACTTTTTCCAACATTGGGTAAACCAACAATTCCTATTTTCATATTAAATCCTTTCATATTAGTGATAGTATTTAATTGTATGGAGCCCACTAGCAGACTTGAACTGCCGACCTCTTCCTTACCAAGGAAGTGCTCTACCACCTGAGCTAAGAGGGCTTTTCTATACAACATATCTAGTATATCATTTATTATTACATTTTTCAAGATAATATTTACATAATTTTAAAACAAAAAAAGAATAAACATTTATAGTTTATTCTTTTTCATCACTTCCTAAACATTTCATTGCTTTTTTTCTGATTCTTTGAATTGCGTTATCTATTGATTTTACAGGCGAATTTAATTTTGAAGCAATATCAACATAACTCTCACCTTGTATGTATCTATCTAAAACTTGTTTTTCAAATCCACTTAAATTTTTTTCTATTCTGTTTTCAACAAATTCCATATATTCTCTTTTGGTTATTGTGTCTAATGGATCTTCTACAAAATTTGTATCTAAAACTTCTATTACTGTTGTATCATCATTTTCATCATATGCAGAAGTATTTAAAGAGAATGATGAATTAAGTGGTATGTGCTTTTGGCGATTAGAGGTTTTAATTGCTGTTATTAGTTGTCTTTCTACACAAAGATTCGCAAAAGTTTTAAAGGAATTATTTTTCTCCAAATCAAAAGACTGGATTGCTTTAAAAAGCCCAATCATCCCTTCTTGAATCATGTCATCATCTTCTGCTCCAACTAAGAAAAATCTATTAGCTTTCATATTAACTAAGCTTTTATATTTTTCTAGCAAATAATTTTGGGCTCTCGTATCACCTTTTCTTATTTGCACAATTAGTTCTTCATCTGATAATTCACTATATTTATTATTAAAAAAATATATCTTTTTCTCAGACATTTTTATTTTTAAGTACCTCCAAGCCGATTTATACGGCTATTATATGTTCAAAACCTTGATATGTCAAG
The DNA here is from genome assembly GCA_045630665.1 of Candidatus Scatovivens sp. Lineage (GTDB taxonomy): Bacteria > Bacillota > Clostridia > TANB77 > CAG-508 > Scatovivens. The sequence continues at coordinate 1,728 of JAZQTI010000112.1, read as the reverse complement.
TAATTCAAAGGAATTTTTTATAAAATTATTGTATTTTTTAAGCATAAAAAAAGACAGATTTTTTATCATCTGTCTTTTTAATATTAAATATTATTTTGCATAATCAATTACTCTAGATTCTCTAATAACATTTACTTTAATTTGTCCTGGATATTCCATTTCACTTTCTACTTTTTTAGCTACATCTCTAGCCATAATTACCATATCAGCATCTGAAACTTTTTCTGGTTTAACAATTAGTCTAACTTCACGTCCTGCTTGAATTGCAAATGATTTTTCAACTCCATCAAATGAATCAGCAATTTCTTCAAGTTTTTCTAATCTCTTAATATATGTTTCTAATGTTTCACGTCTTGCTCCTGGTCTAGATGCAGATATTGCATCAGCAGCTTGTACTAATACAGCTTCTAATGTTAAAGGTTCTACATCTCCATGATGAGCTTCTACTGCATTAATGATATTTTCGTTTTCTTTATATTTTCTTAAAACTTCAACACCTAATTCTACGTGTGTTCCTTCCATATCATGATCTAATGCTTTTCCTATGTCATGTAATAATCCTGCACGTCTTGCTCTTTTTGAATTTATTCCTAATTCTTCAGCCATTATTCTAGCTAAGTTAGAAACTTCTATAGAGTGATTTAATACGTTTTGTCCATAGCTTGTTCTGTATTTTAATTTTCCAATTAATTTAATTATATCAGGATGAAGATTATTAACTCCAGTTTCTAGAGCTGCTCTTTCTCCTTCTTCTTTTATTATAGCTGCAACTTCTTCTTTTGCTTTTTCAACCATTTCTTCGATTTTTGCTGGATGAATTCTTCCATCCTCGATTAATTTTTCAATTGCAATTCTTGCAACTTCTCTTCTTAATGGATCGAAACCTGAAATAATAACTGCTTCTGGTGTGTCGTCAATTATTAAATCAATTCCTGTTAATGTTTCTAAAGCTTTTATATTTCTTCCTTCTCTACCTATAATTCTTCCTTTCATTTCATCATTTGGAAGTGAAACTACAGATACAGTTGTTTCAGAAGTATGATCAGCTGCACATTTTTGTATAGCAAAACTAATTATTTCTCTAGCATTTTTAACAGATTCTTCTTTTGCTTTTGCTTCTAAATCTCTAATTATTGCTGCTTTTTCTTGAGTTATTTCTTTGTCTAAATCATCTAATAATTGTTGTTTTGCTTGTTCTTGAGATAATCCAGAAATTCTTTGTAGTTCTTGTAATTCTTTTTCATAAAGGTTTTCAAGTTCTACTCTTTTTTGTTCATTATCTGCAAATTTTCTTTCTAATTCTTTTTCTTTTCCGTCATAAATTGTTACACGTTTTTCTAAATTTTCTTCTTTTTGGATTAATCTTCTTTCTTGTGCTTGAATGTCGCCTCTTCTTTCCTTAATCTCTTTATCTAATTCATTTCTTATTTGTAGTACTTCTTCTTTAGCTTTTATCAATTCTTCTTTCTTTATGTTTTCGGCTTCTATCTTAACGTTTTCAAGTAATCTTTTAGCTTCGTTTTCTGCACTTTGAATTTTAGATTCTGCAATTCTTTTTCTAATTTTAGCCCCAATTGGAATAAAAATTACAGCTGAGATTAGAACAGTGGCAACGATAATTAAAATTGTTTGCATAATTACATTTACCTCTTTTCTATTAAATTTTCAATGTACAACAAAATTATTTCATAAATTCGTTAATCATTTATATAATTTATATTGTATTTT
>JAZQTI010000111.1:0-10429 GCA_045630665.1 Candidatus Scatovivens sp. | reverse complement strand
AGAAGAAGCTCTTTTAATTGATACAGAAGGTTTCGCTGTAGGACAAGTAAATGGTTTAACAGTGATCAAAATTGGAGATTTCTCATTTGGAAAGCCAGCTAGAATTACAGCTAGCACATATATGGGAAAAGAAGGAATTATAAATATTGAAAGAGAAATCGAAATGTCTGGTCCTTCTCATTCAAAAGGTGTTTTAATATTAACTGGATTTTTAGGAGAACAATTTGCGCAAGATATGCCATTATCATTAACTGCTAATTTGTGTTTTGAACAATTATATGGTGGAGTTGATGGAGATAGTGCTTCTAGTACAGAAGCTTATGCAATGCTTTCTAGTCTATCTGGAATTCCAATAAATCAATCTATTGCAGTTACAGGTTCAATAAATCAAAAAGGATTTATCCAACCAATAGGTGGAGTAAATGAAAAAATTGAAGGATTTTATCAAACATGTAAATTAAAAGGACTAAATGGAGAACAAGGTGTAATAATACCAAAACAAAATGTTAGAAACTTACATTTAGCAGATGAAATAATTGAAAGTGTTAAAAAAGGAAAATTCCATATTTATGCTGTTAGTACAATTGATGAAGGTATTGAAATTCTAACAGGAGTTCCAGCAGGAAAGAAAGATAGAAATGGAAAATTCCCATTAGGAACAATTAATTATTTAGCTTATGAAAAATTAAAGAAATTTTCAGGAGTAACAGAAAAATAAAATATATAAAAAGAACAAATTCAAAAAGAGTTTGTTCTTTTTTATTTTTGGAAAAAAATTTATGTCTAAAAAAATAAAAATATGAGAATGATATAAATGAATAAAATTTGAAAGGAGAAGATTATGGAAAAGATAAAAGCTGTTCAATATGGATGTGGAAAAATGTCCGTATTTACAATGCGTTATATGTTAGAAAAAGGAATAGAAATTGTTGGAGCTATTGATGTGGACGAAAATATTATTGGAAAAGATATTGGAGAAATAATGGGAAGAGAAAAATTGGGAGTTATGATTGTTGATGCAAATGAAGCTAAAGAATTATTAGAAAATGTAAAACCAGATATATGTATTGTTACAACAAGAAGTTTATTTACAGAAGTGGAATATCCTTTAATATTATGTGCTGAATTAGGAATAAATGCAATTACAACCTGTGAAGAAGCATTTTTCCCAATTAATTCAAATCCAAATTTAACCAAAAGAATTGATGAATTGGCTAAAAAGAATGATTGTACAATTACTGGAAGTGGATATCAAGATATTTATTGGGGACAATTAATTTCTTCAATTGCAGGTTCTACTCATAAAATTACAAAAATAAAAGGAAGTTCAAGTTATAATGTAGAGGATTATGGTGTTGCTTTAGCTGAAGCTCATGGTGCTGGATTAACTCTTACAGAATTTGATGAACAAATTGCTGCAATTGATAAGATAACAGATAGCCAAAGACAACAAGTTATTGAAAATGGTGAGTATGCACCGTCATATATGTGGAATGTTAATGGATGGTTATGTGCAAAGCTTGGATTAAAAGTAAAAAATCAAACTCAAAAATGTATACCACAAACTTATAGTGATGATATATATTCTTCAACATTAAATATGACAATAAAATCTGGAGATGCGACAGGAATGAGTGCTGTTGTAACAACAGAAACTGAAGAAGGAATTATAATTGAAACTGAATGTATAGGAAAAGTTTATGGACCGGATGAATATGATAAAAATATTTGGACAGTCGAAGGAGAACCAACGACAACTATTACAGTAGAAAAACCGAATACAGTAGAATTGACTTGTGCAAGTGTTGTAAATAGAATATCTGATGTAATAAAATCAAAATCTGGATATGTTCCAACAGAGGAAATTGGAGAATTAAACTTTAAAAAAGAAATATTTAAATAAAAGAAAAGGCCCATTTAGAGCTCTACAATCGTAGATCTAAAAATGGGTCTTTAAGGTCAATTGTTGCTAACTAAAAAACTTGTGTTTTCCTTGATTCTGTCCGGCAGAGAATTGCGATTTGTAATCAAAGCAGAAGAAATGGTTTCTACTGTTTGATACATAATATCCTCGAAAGGATGAGTTCTCCAGTTCCAGGCTTCACCAGGAATGTTATATTCTTCAGCGATCAGTTGTCTAACATACTGCCTAGGAATATAAAGTCTCGGATCGTTGTTGATTTTCCATGTTTTTTGATTTTGGTTTTGCACGAGAAGATAAGAATGCTCTTTATAATCAGGAAGATCAGAAAGAGAAATCTCATCAAAGTGGAAACCAGACATTTTTTTGATTTTCTCAGCAGTCAAACTGGTAGGAGCAACGTGTACATGGGAATGAACAAGAGAGTCTTTTGCTTTACCAATTCCACTTTTTCCGCTACCATTTTCCCAAACAAGAATGCCAGGAGAAGAAGGATAAGCAAGTTGCAAGATGTATACGACATCGTTGAGGACATCTTTAAACTCTTGCAATTCTGCTTCACTTAATTCACCATTGGACATTACATGCTTGAAAGGAATGATGAGTAGGTAACCAGGAATGAACTGTCCAAGTGTAGGGATAACAAAAAAGTTTTTGCTCCGATACAATGTACGTTCATTTTGCCCGATGTTACCATCAAGATACCTACAATAGGCACAATTTTTGATTGTAGGCCCATCGGTAGAACCGGAACTGTTGGATTTGTGATCACCAATGTCCAGTTCTAAGTCATTTGCGATTTTCTCAAATTGTGTTGCGATAGAAACATCACTTTTGAGAAAAATTGTTCCAGGGATTTTGAGGTCTCCAGAACAACTGGTGGGTACAACATTGATTTTGATTGCTTCTGGTGGGGATTTCCCTACGTAGTCATCTGCAGCACAAACGATGCTTTTATTGCACTCAAATGCTTCATTTACATTGGCTTCGTTGATAGGAGTCCAATAAGGGTTTGTAATCAACCCTTTGAAGTTGAGCTCGTTAAGTGCAGAAATGACGTTCGGGGGAGAGCCGACTAGAAGAAACAAATTCCGTGTCGTTTTCATAGCACAACCGTCCTTTCTAAAAGATTTCGTTCATATATTATTACTTATTTTTGAATAATGCAAGGTTATTTTAAAAAATAATAAAATTTGTTTTTTAAAACAAAATTTATTAAATATTGACTCTAAAATTTTTATAGAATATAATTTAATTAATTAAATTTAGGAGGAACAAAAGATGAACGAAGAATACGATTTTGTAAGTAATAATACAACATCAAACAATGACCCAATAAACAACGGTCCAGTTAATAATGGGTTTTCTAACAATAATGGTCCTGTTAACAATGGATATTCAAACAACAACAGACCAAGTAATAATGGTGGAGGAGTACCATTAATTGCTATAATAGGAGTTATGGCATTAATTATAGTAGGATTAATAATTTATATTATTGTAGATCCAAATGCTGTGAAAGATGAAACACTAGTATTACCAGAAGCAGATGAATATCAAGCAGAAGAGATTGTAGAAGATCTTGATGAAGAACCTGTTATTGAAGATGAAGAAGTTGTAGAAGATGAAGAGATAATAGAAGATAATAAAGTTGTTGAAGATAAAAAAGAAGAAACCAAAACTCCAATTCAAACAACAACACCATCAACATCATCAGCTAACTTATCAGATGATTGGAAATCTTGTGAATTTGCAATTGACGGAGTTAAATATAAATTAAATGATAGCTATTCAAAATATAAATCAAATGGTTGGTATATTGATTTAGAAGAAATGGGATATTCTGATGGATACATATTAAATAAAAATGATAAAACATATAGTACAGTGGATTTTTATAATGATGATTTTGAAGATGCTTATGTATCTGTTGGTTTTGTAAATAGAGCTGAAAAAGCACAAGATATTACAGAATGTGATATTTGGGCTATTGATGTAAGCAATTCATATGCTGATACACCAGTAAATTTTGAACTACCTGGTGGTTTAAAAAATGGTTCAACATTAGCTGAAGTAGAAGCAGCATATGGAAAACCAGAGGAAGAAGATATATATAGATCAGATGATTTAGGATATACAAACTATTCTTATGTATATGATTATTCTATTTATTTAGATTTAACAATATATGATGATGAAGGTTTAGTAGAATTTGATTATAAAATTTATGAATAAATAACAAAAAAGTAGATATTAAAATATCTACTTTTTTTATGTAAAAAAAAGTATAGATTTTAATAGAATCTTATAAAATTAAATTTTAAAGATTGTTTTTATATTGGACTATAAAATTAAATATGATATAAAAGAAATTGTAAAATAAATTAATAGGAGAACAATAAGATGAGAATTGAATTAATTGGTGGATGTACAAAAGACGAACTAGAAAATAGAATTCAAAATGTTGCAGCAGCAGGAAAATTATCAAGATTTCCTGGAAATGTTTCAGAAGTTTTAGAAAGCTGTAATGATTATGAAAGTAACTTAAAATTGATAAAAAGAATCATAAAAATGGGACACAAGTCAATTATTGAACACGACTATTTATTATTTGCTTTAAATGATGTAACACCAATAGTTGAACAAACAATTATAGGATATAGATTAACTTCTTTCACAATAAAATCAAGAAGAGAAGTAGATTTTAGAACAGTTGGATTCTATACTCCAGACTTTAGAAACAAAGATGGAGAACTTCATGAGAAAAATGAAGAATTAAAAGACGAATACAATAAACATATGAAATATTTATTTAATACATATGGAGAAATTGTTGACAGTGGAGTAAAAGTAGAAGATGCTAGATTTATTTTACCTTATTCATATCATAGTAACATTATAATGGGATTAGATGGTAGAGAATTAGAGAAAATGATTGTTGCATTAAGAAATGGTCATTTGAGCAATATACCTGATTTAAAAGAATTAGGTGATGCTTTATATAAAATAGTAAAAGAACATGTACCATATTTAAGTTCAAGTTTAAAATCTCAAGAAGATAATTTAAAAACAGGATTTGAATATTTAGAAAGTCTAGAAGAAAGACCAGAAATAAAAATTGCAGAAAAAGCAAAAATGATTAGTTATACACCAGATGCAGATGATGTTGTTCTTGAAAGTAGTATAATGTATCATTATCAATGCTCAAAAGAAGAAGCAAAAACTATTTTAGCTAATATGGTAAAAAAAGATAAAGATGCAAAAGAAAAAATGATGTATGAAATTATGCACAAAGAAGAAAGAAGAGAACTTGAGCAAGCAAGTTTTACGTTCCAAATTCCAATTTCATTATCAATATTAACTCATCTTACTCGTCATAGAATGCATTCATTATTAATTCCAGAATTTACACCAATGTGGAATATGAATAACTTTGTAATTCCTGAAAGTGTAAAAGCAAATGCAAATGATATTTATGTAGAAGCTACAAAGAAAAATATAGAAGTTGTTGAAAAATTCAAAAAACTTGGAGTTAATGAAGGAGATTTAGTATATTTCTATTTAGGAAATCAAATGTTAAATGTAGTAACAACAATGAATGCTAGAAATACACAATGGGTTTGTAGATTACGTTGCTGCAATAAAGCTCAATGGCAAATAAGATTTATTGCTAAAGATATAGCAAAACAAGTTGCAAATGTAGCTCCATTAATTGGAAAAGGATTAGGTCCAACATGTATAACAGATAGATATTGTGGAGAAGGAAGAGAATGTTGTGGTTTAATTGATTCATTAATTGCTGCTGATGAGAAAAATAAATAGAAAAAATAAAACTACTAATTTTAATTAGTAGTTTTTGTTTTATATAAAATGTTTCTTGTAAAGTGCTTGATAATAGCGAGTTATCAAGGAAAAATGTATAAATTGTGGAAAAGATATAATGAAAATAGAGTAGTTTGTGGAAAACTACTCTATTTTTTGGCTCCTCTTGTTGGACTCGAACCAACGACCTATCGGTTAACAGCCGAGCGCTCTACCAACTGAGCTAAAGAGGAATGTTTTAAATTCATTTTTACAACAATTGCATTATATAGTATTATAGTTTATGAATCAATATTTTATTCATAAAAAAATATATCTTTTTTATTACAAAATAGATATATTATGATATAATACTGTTAATATTTCAAAGGAGGAAAAAATGCCAAGTTTTAATATACATTTAGCAGTTGCAGTAAGATATAGTGAAAAAAATAATATAGAAAATAAAGAAGCTTTTTTTAGAGGTAGCATAGATCCAGATTTAGTAAAAGATAAAGCTATAAGTCATTATACTGGAATGAGAGATAAAACTTATTTAAGACAATATGTTTTTGAAAAAGTAAGATTAAATGAATTTTTAAAAGAAAATAAAGTAGAAACAGATTATGAAAAAGGTGTATTTTTACATTTAGCAACAGATTTTATTTTTTATCAAGAATTTTTAAGTGATGAATATTTAGCAGGTGTTGGATTTGATGAAATGATTCAAGATTTATATTATAGTTATAGAATTACAAATCCATATTTAGAAGAAAAATATAAGATACATTCATTAAATTTAGATGATGTAATGAATAACAATATAAAACAAACTTTAACAAGGATGAATGTTGATAATACAAAAGGTTTTAATTTATTACCTGAAGATAAGATGGATAATTTTATTGAAAAAATCTCATCTTTAGATATAGAAAAATATTCTGAAAAAATAAAGAGAGAAGATAAAAATGTTTTTCCGGATAATTATGAATTTTAGAATTAGAAATTTAAACAAAATTGTCAAAATAATATGGCAATTTTGTTTTTTTATTTTATAAAGTTAGAAAATAAAAAAAGTGTTATTGTTATTTTCTTTAAAAATCTTTTATTTTCTTCAAAAATCTCTTTATTTCTATAAAAACCTATGATATAATATAGAAATCACTGAAGTAGGAGAGAAATATTTTGAGTAAGTTTTTTGTTAAGGCAAATCAAATATACAATAATAAAATAGAAATATTAGACGAAGATGTTAATCATATTAAAAATGTTTTAAGATTAGAAATTGGAGAAAATATTATAATTTGTAATCAAGATGATTCTACAAATTATGATTGTAAAATAACAGAAATTACTTCAAAAAAAGTTGAATGTGAAATAATAAAACTATTAGAAAAAAAATCTGAAGGAAATGTTGAACTTGTTATTTTTCAAGGACTTCCTAAAGCAGACAAAATGGAATTAATAATTCAAAAAGGAACAGAACTTGGAGTTTCTGAATTTGTTCCAGTAAGTTTAAAAAGATGTATTGTAAAATTAGATTCAAAAGATCAAGTAAAAAAAGTTGATAGATGGAATAAAATTGCTGAAGTTGCAGCAAAACAATCTGGAAGAGATATAATTCCAAAGGTAAGAAGTGTTGAATCTATAAAACAAATAGAAGAACAAATAAAAGATTTCGATTTATTTTTAGTAGCATATGAGATGGAAGAAAATAATTATATTAAAAATGAATTAGAAAAAATCACAGGTTCTAAAAATAATTATAAAATAGCAGTTTTTATTGGACCAGAGGGTGGACTAGAAAAACAAGAAGTTGATTTTTTAAATGCTTCTGGAGCAAAAGTAATAAGTTTAGGAAAAAGAATTTTAAGAACTGAAACTGTAACACTTCAAGTTTCTTCAATAATTATGTATGAATTAGAAAATGGAGGAATGTAATATTTGGAAAAAGCTAAATTGATGCAGTTAGAAATTGAAGAGAAAAGAAAACTTCCTAAAAATGTAAAAGAAAAAATTAAAACAAATATATTTCATAATTTAATTGCAGCACTTATAATTTTTGTTTATTTAGTTGCAATTAATATTATGTATTACTATTTCGAACAAAATGCATTTGAACAATATATGAAATATTTTGCTTTAGGAATAATTCTAATAACTGTAATAGATATAGAACTAGCTTATAGAAAAGATAGTAAAAAATTGGCATTAATAGGAATAGAATTATTAGCTTGTGGCGTTTTATCTTTATATATTCCATATATATATTTGCATACAACTGTATATTTAAGATCATGTGTAATGATTCTACCAGCAGTACTATTAATTTATTATTCTTTTAAATCAATTATTATTTTCAAACAAAATCAAATAAAATATCGAAGTAATTTAAGTGATATAAAAGATTTACTAAAAGATGATGAAAGAAAAAGTTATTTAGAAGAAGAAAGTAAAAAAACTTATAGAGCCAAAATGGTAGAAGAGGAAGAAATACGAAAAGCAATTATTAAAAAGCAAAAGATTAAAGCAGCTCAAAAAGAACAAAAAAATAAAAAAAGTAAAAAGCAAAATACACAAAAGAAAAAGAAAAATAAATAAGAAAAGAGGTTAGAAATTTGATAAAAAGTATGACAGGCTTTGGCCGTGGAAAATATGAAAATGAAGGAAGAACATACACAGTAGAAATAAAATCAGTAAATCATAAATATAGTGATATAAATGTTAGACTTCCAAGATTTTTAAATAATGTAGAAGATAAAATAAGAAAAAGAGTAGCAGAAGTAATATCTAGAGGAAAAATTGATATATATGTTTCTTTTGAAAATTATAGTAATAAAGGAACAACAATTAGAATAAATAAAGATTTGGCAAAAGAATATATAAAAGAATTAAAAGCATTAGCAGATGAGGCTGAATTGAAATTTGATTTAAATGTTATTGATGTTTCAAAATTTCCAGAAATTTTAAAATTAGAAGATGAAGATAATGATGAATTAATTGGACAAGAAGTAATGATAGCATTAGACGATGCTCTTGAAAAATTCGTCGATATGAGAGGAATAGAAGGTCAAAAATTAGTTCAAGATATTGAAAAAAGAATTTATATAATTCAAGAAAAAGTAAATGAAGTGGCTAATTTTTCAAGTACATTAGTAGAAGAATATATGGCTAGATTACAAACAAGAGTAAATGAACTATTAGCACCAGGTGTTGTTGATGAAGCAAGACTTATGCAAGAAATTGTAATCTTTTCTGATAAATCTTCAATAGAAGAAGAACTTACAAGACTAAAAAGTCATATTTCTCAATTTTTAGAATTAATAAAACAAGCATCTCCAATAGGAAAGAAAATTGATTTTTTAATTCAAGAAATTAATAGAGAAGTTAATACAATAGGATCAAAAGCAAATTCATTAGATATAACAAATAAAGTTATAGAAATAAAAACAGAAGTTGAAAATATTAGAGAACAAATACAAAATATTGAATAAAGTTTATAGAAACTAAAAATCTAAATTTAAAAAGGTGGGGGAAAAATTATGCAACTTATTAATATCGGTTTTGGTAACATTGTTTCAGCAGAAAGAATTATTTCAATAGTAAGTCCTGATTCAGCTCCAATAAAAAGAATTGTTCAAGAAGCCAAAGATGGAAAAAATGCTATTGATGCTACTTATGGAAGAAGAACAAGATCTGTTATAATAATGGATTCTGGACATATAATATTATCAGCTGTTCAACCTGAAACAATCGCAGGAAGAGTTGATACAGGATTAGATAATGACGATGAAAACAAATAAAAAATTTTAAGGGGGAATTTTAAAAAATGATAGTAAAACCAACAGTATCTGAATTATTAGAAAAAGTAGGAGATAATAGATATTCATTAGTAATTATGACAGCTAGAAGAGCTAGACAAATTGCTAGTGGAGATCCAGCACAAACAAAAGCAAAAGATAGATCAGTTGTAACATTAGCAGCTACAGAAATTGCTGAAGGTAAAGTAGAAAAAATCGAAGACACAGAAGAATAATATTAATATATAAAATAGAGGGGTAGAATTTATGTTAGTTATATTATCTGGAGTAGCAGGAGCTGGAAAAGACACAATAAAAAAAGAAATAATTAAAAGAATGGAAAATGTAAAATCAATTCCATCTTTTACATCTAGACCACCAAGAGAAGGTGATGTTCCTGGGCAAACTTATATATTTTTATCAAAAGAGGAATTTGAAGATAAAATAAAAAATGATGAAATTTATGAATATGATATTCACCACAATCATTACTATGGAACTTCAAAGAAAATACTAAATGAAGAATCAAAATCAGGAATTATCATCAAAGATATTGATGTTAATGGAACAGAAAAATTAAAAGAAACTTTAAAAGATATAAAAATAGTAACAATCTTTTTAAGAGTTCCAAAAGAAGAATTAAGACGCAGATTAGAAAACAGAATTGACAAACCTTCTGAAGGAGAAATAATTTTAAGATTAAACAGATTTGATTATGAAGAATCAAAAATTGGAATGTATGATTATGTTCTAAAAAATGACAATCTAGAAAAATCTGTTAATGTAATTGAAGAAATTATAAGACAAGAAATGTTAGCAAACGAAAATAAATAAACAAAAAAGCAGTGCTATATATGGCATTGCTTTTTATTTTTTCGATAGAATTAATATATAATATAAATCTTGT
>JAZQTI010000110.1:0-3090 GCA_045630665.1 Candidatus Scatovivens sp. | reverse complement strand
CATTTAATAATCCTCTTGCTTTACTACGTAAAGGAAGTATGCCACTAGGTACGGATATCCAAGATTTATATGAGAATCCAGCAATTGCTGAACAATATGAATTATCTAATACCGAGATGGCTAAATTATTAACTATTACTGATCCTGATACACATGTTGCTTATTATAGTCGTAACCGTAAAGTTTTATATACAAAAACTATTTCACGTGAAAATTTACAAGGTGCTTTCGTAAGCTGGGAAAAATTTGAAGCTTATATATCAGCAATTACTACTTCTCTATATAGTGGTAATTATATTGATGAGTTTAAACTAACTAAAGCATTAATTGATGGTGCTTATGACGGTGGAAAAGTTGTTGTTGAAACTGTAAGTGCTGTAAATAATGAAGCTACAGCTAAAGCTCTTGTTAAAAAAGCTCGTGCTTTGTTTAATAAGATGAAATTCCCTTCAAGTGAATATAATGCTTATTCAAAATTTAGTGGTGCTAAAGGTACAATTACTACTTGGACAGATGAAGATAGAATTGTGTTTATTACTACTGCTGATATTATGGCTGAAGTAGATGTTGAAGTTTTAGCTCGTGCATTTAATATGGATTCTACAAAATTCTTAGGACGTGTTATTGAAGTAGATCATTTTGAAAACTCTGAAATTCAAGCTGTAATCTGTGATGAGGCTTTCTTCCAAATTTACGAAAATGTTATGAGATTTGATGAATTTTATAACGCTCGTGTAATGGCATGGAACGAATATTTACATGTATGGCAAACTTATGCAATTTGTCCATTCGCTAACGCTGTTGTACTAGCTACAGCTCAACCTAAACCCGCTACAGCTTTATCTATGAGTACATCTAATATTGTAGGTGCTACTGTTGGTGATACAGCAAGTGGAACGGTTACAACTACACCAGTTGATGCTACTAGTGATTTAACTTATAAATCAAGTAATGATGGTGTTGCTACAATTGAAGAAGGTGCTAATAATAAAGCTTATAATATTACAGCTACAGGTCTTGGAGAAGCTACTCTATCTGTTTTAGCTGATAATGGTGTAAGTAAATCTATTACTATTAGTGTAACAACGCAACCCGCTGATAGCATTTCATTCGGTGCTGCATCTGTAAGTGTTGAAGAAGGCGAAACAAAAATTCTAGCTTTAACAAGTGATCCTGATTATGCTAATGATGAAGTAACATTTAGTGCTACTGAAGGATATTCAAGCTACTTCTCATTCAGTAAAATAGATAATAGACATGTATCTATTACAGGAATTGCTGATACTGCTGAAGCAATTGATTTAACGGCTACTACGGCTGGAAGTAAGACAGCTACAATCGCTGTAACTATTACTAATCCATAAAATAAAGAGTAGTTTATTCTACTCTTTTATTTTTAGGAAAGGAGAGATAAAATGAATGATAATGTAAGAACCAATATTACTATTACACCACAAGGTATGATTTATTTATGTAAATGTCCACTTGAAAATGATTATAAAAATCAATTAACTTTTGCAAATGCTGAAGCCCAAGCAACATATTTTAATACTATTATTTATAAAACATGTTCCGATTATACTTATGTTAAAAAAGATAATACTATAAATGTTGCATATAATATTGATGAGATTATCACTTGTAATTATTTGTTTTATCAAAATGTTGGATTTACTAATAAAATATATTATTGTTTTATTACTAATATGGAATACGTAAATGAAAATTGTACTCGTATCACTTTTGAAACAGATTGTTTTCAAACATATCAATTTAACTTAACATATAATACTTGTTTTGTTGAAAGAGAACATGTTAATAATGATACGCCAGGACTTCATACGATACCTGAAAATCTTGAAACAGGTGATTATATAATCGATAACAAAATTAAAAAAGCTGGATATGGAAAAAATAATATATGTTATATTTTAGCATCTACTATTTATCCACTTATTACTTATAATAGTGGTGATGGTAAATATCATATTGCTGGTGGACGAGCTACTTCATGTAATATTTATAATAATAATTTAAGTGGACTTGAATATTTTTGGTATTTAAATAATACTAATGGAATCAATCAATTAAAACATGTTATTGAAGCTTTTGCTAATGATGGAATGAGTGAAGCTATTTATATGTTATTTGTATGTCCTGATTCATGTTTTGAAAAAGTTATAGAAGAAACAAATATTTCATATTGGGGAAGTGTTAAGCAATCTGATGCATCTTATAATACAGCTTGGGAAGATTTATACACTGATCCTATTTATAAAGCTACTACTTTAAATGGATATACACCTAGAAATAAAAAATTGTTAACTTATCCATATTGCTATATATTAATGAATAATGGAAATGGTGGAAATGCTGTTTATCAATATGAATTATTTAGAAATACAGATGATTATATTTATTTTGTTATTGATCATGCAATATGTCCTTCAGCTTCTATTTTCTTAAGACCTTTAAATTATAAAAATAATGATAATACTTATAATGTTATGGATGGACTTCCTTTAGGTAAATTCCCCGTATGTTCATGGAATGTTGACGCATATACAAATTGGTTAACACAAAATAGTGCTAATATAACATTTAATTATTTATCACAAGCTTTTAATGTTGCTTCTAATGTTGCAAGTAAAAATGTTGTTGGTGGTGTTGGAAGTACGTTAAATCTTGTTGGTGATGTAATGAGTATAATTAATAAACGTGATACGATGACACCTCAAGCGAATGGCAATTTAAATAGTGGTGATGTAATATTCTCTATGGAAGAAACAACATTTACTTGTTACCAAATGAGTATAAAAGAAGAAATCGCTAGATGTATTGATTCATATTTTGATATGTTTGGTTATAAAGTAAATTCTGTTAAAATACCAAATATTACAGGAAGAACAAATTGGAATTATGTTAAAACAATTGATTGCAATGTTGAAGCTGATATCCCTGAAACAGATTTAGCGATCATTCGTCAAATGTTTAATAATGGTGTAACATTATGGCATAATCCATCAACAATTTATAATTATAGTAATAGTAATACTATTGTTAGTTAGGAGGATAAATGAAAAAATTAAA
>JAZQTI010000109.1:0-17178 GCA_045630665.1 Candidatus Scatovivens sp. | reverse complement strand
AAGAAAAAATCTCAATCAGGAGAATGTTTTGTAACATCAGATGTTCCTTTAGTATATGCAGATAAAAGTGGTATTGAAAGAGTTGTATTAAATATTCTAACAAATGCTATTAAATATACTCCTGAAAAAGGAAGCATTAAAGTATATGTTGGATTTGTATACAATGATGCATATATTAAAATTATAGATACAGGTATTGGTATACCAAAAGAAGATTTAGATAAAATTTTTGAAAGATTTTATAGAGTTGATAAAGCTCGTACAAGAGAAATGGGTGGAACTGGATTAGGTCTTTCAATTGCCAAAGAAATTCTTGATCAAAATGATGGTATGATAGATATAAAAAGTGAAGTTGGAAAAGGTACTGAAGTTGTTATAAGAATTCCAACAAAACAACCAAAAAATGTAAAAGAAAAAATTACAGAAGAGTAAAGGAGAAAAAAATGAAACTATTTAAAAGAACATTATTAGTTTTTAATATGTTGTTACTTTATGCAAATAGTACGTTCGCTACTACTGCGGTAGAACCAGTAGAGGAATCTTCATTTGTAGGAAAATTTGTATTATTATTAATTACATTAGGGTTAGTAGCTTTGGTTTTATTCTTAGGCTATAAAATGGATAAAAATGAAGCTCAAGAAAAAAGAAAAGAAAGAATAATAAAAAAACGTGATACAGATATAAAGGACATGTATTCTGAAATATATACATCTTACAATTCAGCAAATGATACAGAAGATGTTGTTTCAGAAAATGTTGAGCCAGAAGAAAAAGAATTTGAAGAAGTTGAAGATGCCGAAGAAATTGATGAGATAGAAGAGGAAGAAGAAAAACATGTGGCAGAAGAAACAGCTGTAATAGAAACTGTTTATCCAAAAATTGAGAGCTATTATGAAGATGAATTAGAAGAATTTGATGATGATGTATATGATGCTGCATTAGAAGACGAATTAGAAAATTATATTAGTGAAGATATAATTGATGAAAGTGAAGAAAATGATATTCAAGAAGAACTTGAAATAGAAGACAATGATACTATACAAGAAGAATTAGAAGTGGAAGAAGAGGATGACTCTGAAGAAGAATATTATACAGATTTTGTTAGAAATGATGAAACAAGAAAAATAACATTTAGTGAAACTGGTGTATCTGTGTCAGATGCTACAATGGTTTTTAATACAGATAACTTAAAAGAAGAAAATGTATTAGAGAGAATTTCTGAAATAAAAGGTTATGATTATGAAGATAATGACATAGAATTATTAGAATTAGAAAAAACAATAGCAGATGCAAATATAAAAAAATATACAAGAAGAAAAAAACAAACTAAAAAAGAAGAACCTAAAAAGAAATATACAAGAACTAAAACAGAAAAAGCAAAGAAAGAAAAAGCAAAGAAAGAAAAAACAAATAAAGAAGAAAAAGCACCAGCTCAAAGATATACAGCTACAAGAGTAAAAAAAGAGAAAGTAAAAGAAGAGATAAAAGAAGAAACAAAACCAAAAAAATGGAAAAAAGTAGATAATAAAAAAGAAACTGAAGGAAAACCAAAAAGAGGTAGAAAACCAAAAGTAGAAAAAGAGCCAGAAGAAAAACCAAAAAGAGGTAGAAAACCTCAAGCAAAAAAAGATACTGAAGAAAAGCCAAAAAGAAGTAGTAAATCTGCTAAATAAAAAATAAAACATATATAATAATTTACTTGAAAAACAACTCAAAGTAATATATAATTCGTTTGGAAAATAAGAAAGAAGGTTTTTTAATGAACGAAAGAATTAAAGACATTTTTGAATGGTGTTATTGCATAGTAATTGCTTTAGTATTAGCACTATTATTTAGATATTTTGTTGCAACACCAACAATAGTTCAACAAAGATCAATGTATCCAACCTTAAAACATGATGAAAGATTGATTTTAGATAGAACATTTAGAATAACAAAGAAAAAACCACAAATTGGAGATATAATCACATTTGAAGCACCATCTGAAGATTATTCAAAATGGAGTGCAGATCAAACAAATCCAGTAGCAAAATATAATAATGAACCAGAGGGGTTATTTAATAAATTTGTATATTATTGTTTGGAAGTAACAAAGAAAAGCTACATAAAAAGAGTAATTGCATTAGAAGGTGATCATGTTAAAATTGAAAACAATACGGTATATGTAAATGGTATTCCTCAAGAGGAAAAATATTTACAAGACGATGTTGTTACTGAATCAGATGTATTTTATGATTTTATAGTTCCAGAAGGATATTTCTTTGCAATGGGAGACAACAGAACAAAAAGTACAGATTGTAGAGCAATTGGTTGCATTCCATATGAAAAATTGGAAGGTATAGTTCGTTTTAGATTTTGGCCTTTTAGTGAATTCGGAAAAATAGATTAGGAGTAAAATAATTGGAGTTTAAAGATATTATTGGTAATACAGAAGTTAAAGATTATTTAATAAAAAGTATTAAACAGAAAAATATTTTACATAGCTATTTGTTTTTAGGAACAAATGGTATTGGCAAATTGCTAATTGCTAAAGAATTTGCAAAAAAAGTATTGTGTTTAGAACAAAGTGAAGAAACTTGTACATGTAAATCATGTACTTGTTTTAATGGTTTAAACCATCCTGATTTTTATTTAATCAATGAAAATGGTGAAACTATTAAAGTAGAAGAAATAAGAACACTTACTGAAAAAGTAATAGAAAAACCAATTATTTCAAATAAAAAAGTCTATATAATAAATGATTGTGACAAAATGACCAAAGAAGCACAAAATTGTTTATTAAAAACATTAGAAGAACCACCAGAATTTGTTGTAATCATTTTGATTTCATCAAATGAGAATGTGATTTTAAATACAATAAAATCAAGGTGTATGAGTGTAAAATTTAAAAACATAGATGATGAAAGTTTATTAAAATATGCAAAAGAAGTTTTAGAATATGATGATGTGTCTAAAAACTTATTAAAATCATTCTATGGAAGTATAGGAAAAGCTATAAAATTAAAAGATTCTAAAGAAAAATATGACGATATAGATGTTTTAGTATCAAATTTATCTAAAAAAGATATAATAGATATAATGCTAGATGGAAAAATTATTTATGATAAAGAAAATATATTTGATATTTTAGATTATATAACAGTGTGTTTATATTCAAAATCAAATGAAGATATTAAATATATATATTGCATAAAATATGTTAATGAATGTATAGACAGACTTAGATGTAATAGCAATTTTGATATGAGTATCGATAATTTGCTATTAAAAATGTGGGAGGAATTGAATGAAAATAGTAACAGGCGTTAGATTCAAAAGACCTGGAAAAATATATTATTTTGATCCAGAAAATTTACCAATAGAAAAAGGTATGAACGTTATCGTTGATACAGCAATGGGAGAAGAATACGGGGAAGTTGTAATAGCTAGAAAAGAAGTTGAAGATAACGAAGTTACAGAACCACTAAAAAAGGTTGTTAGAATTGTTACTGAAAAAGACGAAAAAATGCGTATTCAAAATAAAGCAAAAGAAAAAGATGCATTTAAAACATGTTTAGAAAAAATAGAAGCTCATGGATTACCAATGAAGCTTATTGATGTTGAATATAAATATGACGGATCTAAAGTTATTTTTTATTTTACAGCAGATAAAAGAATAGATTTTAGAGAGTTAGTAAAAGATTTAGCTGCAATTTTCAGAACAAGAATAGAACTTCGTCAAATTGGTGTAAGAGATGAAGTAAAAAGATGTGGTGGAAATGGAATTTGCGGAAGAGAATTATGCTGCTGCTCGTTTTTAGGAAATTTTGAAACAGTTTCTATAAAAATGGCAAAAGAGCAAAATATTTCTTTAAACCCATCAAAAATTTCTGGAAATTGTGGTAGATTAATGTGCTGTTTAAAATATGAACAAGAAGTATATGAAGAAAAATTAAGTAGATTACCAAAAATAGGTGCTATTGTAAAAACTTCAGAAGGAACTGGAGAAGTTGCATCTGTAGAAACCCTAAAAGAAGTTATTAGGGTTAAATATCAAGATGGCGAAGATGTTTATTTTAAAAAACATGAAGCCAAAGAAGTTGTAGTTATCAAAGATGCTGTCGTTGATGAAGACAAACTTGATGTAGAAAGTGCAGAAGATTTAGAAGAACTAAGAAAATTAGAAAAAATGGAAAGAGACGACAAGAAAAACACTACACAAGAAGATATTTAATTTTAATAATGGGAGCATATGCATATTTTAGAGGATAACTATGTAAAATAGAGAATTCTCTAAAATTTTGTAATGTAAAAAAGCATATTTGCGCCCAAAAGGATGTTAACAAAAGAATAAATTCATGATAACTTTGAGGGGAACATAGATGAAAACACTTATAACAAATGCTTATGTATTAGACATGGTGGGGGATATACCAAATGTCGAGAAAAAAGATATACTAATAGATAACAATAAAATAGAAAAAATTGAAAAAGATATAGATAAAGAAATAGAAGTTGACGAAAGAATTAATGCTAAAAATATGTTAGTAATGCCTGGATTAATAAATACTCATACACATTTAGCAATGAGTATTTTTAGAGGGTATAAAACAGATAAAAAATTAATGGATTGGCTAGAAAATGCTATTTTTCCAGTTGAAGATAAATTAAAACCAGAAGATATATATTGGAATTCTTATTTATCTTGTTTAGAAATGATAAAATCAGGTACTACAACTTGTAATGATATGTATTTCGGAATGAACAAAACAGTAGAAGCTATTAGAGATACAGGATTAAGAGCTGTAATTGCTTGGTGTATAAAAGATGATTCTATAAAAGATAAGGTTGAAAAAACAAGAGAATATGCTAAAATATATAATAGTGATAGCGATGGAAAAATAAAAATATATGTTTCGGCTGATGCACCACATACTTGTAATCCAGATACAATAAAATTATGTGTTGATTTGGCAAAAGAACTAAATACAGGACTACATATACATTTGGCAGAGACTATTGATGAAGAAACAAAAATAAAATCTAGATACAACAAGAGAAGTACAGAATATTTAAATGATTTAGATGTTTTTGATGTTCCTGTTGTATTAGCACATGGAATATATGTTTCTGATAGTGATATTGAAATTCTAAAGAAAATTAGAGGAGGAATTTCACATAATCCAATTAGTAATTGTAAATTATCATCTGGAATATGTGATGTTGTAAAACTTAGAAAAAATGGAATAAACATAGGCCTTGGAACAGATGGAATAGGAAGTACAACAACTATGGATATGTTTGAAGAAATGAAAACTGCAGCATATCTACAAAAAGTAAATACAATGGAACCAAGTTCTATCTCTGCATATGATATATTAAAAATGGCAACTATAGAAGGAGCTAAAGTTTTAGGATTAGAAAATGAAATAGGAACATTAGAGCCTGGAAAGAAAGCTGATTTAATATTCATAAAAACAGATAAATTACATATGTGTCCAGCAACAGATGTATGTGCTAATTTAGTATATTCATCAAATGGAGCTGATGTTGAATCAGTAATGATTGATGGAAAAGTAATAATGCAAAATAGAAAAATGATAAATTTAGATGAAAAACAAGTAATGAAACAAGTAAAGAAAATAGCAAAAAGACTATTATAATTCTATGAAAAATAGAAATAAAATAGATAAAAAATGTTAATTATGAAAGGAGGCGTATTTCATGGCATATAAAATTAATGAAAAATGTATTTCTTGTGGAGCATGTGCAGGAGCTTGCCCAATGAACTGTATATCTCAAGGGGCTGAAAGATATGTTATAGATCCAGCTGTTTGCATCGATTGCGGAACATGTGCAGGAGTTTGCCCTGTAGAAGCACCAGTTGCTGAATAATTAAAATACATAAAAAGTATGTAAAAAATATTATTAGTAAAAAACTAATAATATTTTTTTTATTTATTGGCAAAAACAAATGTTTGCTATATTATTTTATAAATTTATACGAAAGGAGAAAAGATATGAATAAAACATATTATGAGATTTTAAAAATAAATACTTATATAAATAATCATAAAAATGAATTTAATAAAGAAATAGGTATTATGATAAAGGAATGGAGAACAAAAAGAAATATTTCTCTTGAAGAAATGTCAATGATGACTTTAATGTCACCATCGTATATAAATCAATTAGAAAGAGGTGTAAATGGAATTAGTTTAAACAAATTTATTATAATTTGTAATGCATTAAAAATTAACTTAAAAGAAGTATTAGATGGATATATGTTTTCTGATATAGGAAATGAAGACTATCTTTATAAAGAACTACAAGAAGGAAAAAATATCTCTGAAAATATTATTGAATTTATGAAAAATAGAAAATAAAAAAAGACGCTTTATTTTTAATATTTATAAGATATATAGCAGATTTATTGTAATCTTGTAATTTAATTTTGGGTATGATAAAATCAAAAAAACTATTAATAGAGAGGAGAAATCATAAATTTTTTTATGATAAATATAAAATGAAAGAAGAATTCTTAAGATTATTAAAAAGTACAAACAGAGAGGGAATGGATAAACTAATCGAGTTTATTGAAAAAACAGACTTTTTCAAAGCACCAGCTAGCACAAGATTTCATGGAGATTATGAAGGTGGATTACTTGAACATAGTATGAAAGTTTATGAAATACTAAAAGAAAAAGTAGAAAAATCTACATTTCCAATAGAAGTTGCACCAGAATCATTAATAATAATTGCATTATTACATGATATTTGTAAAGTTAATTTCTACAAAGTTGATTATAGAAATGCAAAAAACGAATTTGGTGAATGGGAAAAAGTTCCTTATTATACAGTAGAAGATACAATTCCATATGGACATGGAGAAAAAAGTGTAATGATGTTAACTGAATATATAAAATTAACAAGTGAAGAAAAATATTGTATAAGATGGCATATGGGTTTTTCAGAACCAAAAGAATCATATACAACATTAGGTTTAGCATATAAAAAATATCCATTAGGATTACTTGTTTTTGAAGCAGATTTAGAAGCAACTTATTTTTATAATATTTAATGATTTGAAATCTTAAATATCTTGATATAGAAATTTGATAATGATATAATTTTTATGTATTAAAATAAAATTAATAAGTTAGAAAAGGTGTTAAATGAGTATGGTAACTATATATGATTTGTTAGAGGTAGATGAAAATGCTTCTAAAGAAGAAATTGAAAAAGCATATAGAAAATTAATTGTTGAATATCGTACAGATCCTAAATTTTCTGGAGAAGATAATAATAACAATGAAATAATTTTAAATAAATTGAAATTATCATATGAGATTCTTACTGATGATGAAAAAAGGAAAAGATATGATGAAGAACTAGCAAAAAAAAGAGCAGAAGAATTAATTAAAAATGTTTCAAATGTTCCTACTCAAGAAGAACCGATACAAACAAATAATCAAGTTCAAGGTAATGTTTCTTCTAATAATGTTTCTAATAATGTAAAACCTAATTATGAAGAAGAGGAAGAATATTACGAAGAAACAGAAGAAATGGAAGAAGTAGAAAATACTAATAATGTAGAATTAACAGATGAAGAAAGAAAAAAATTAAAAAAAGCAGCTCAAAAAGAATTTAAAGATAATCTAAAAAAAGCTCAAAAAGCTGAAGAAGAATATAACAGAGCATATAATGAAGCATATAACGATTATTTGAGAAAAATGGGATATAGTGTTAAAGAACCATGGACATTTAAAAGAGTTAGAAATTTAATAATATCTTTACTTGTTATATTTGGCATATGTGCTTTAATATGGATTCTTCCACCAACAAAAAATTTATTAATTAAAATATATGAAGAGAATTTTATTGTAAAATCTTTAGTAGATATAGTAGTAATTATATTTAATGCAATAATAAATGCTTTTAAATAAAGGTGGTGAGCAAAATAAAAAAGAATTCAGTAAAAAACAAGGATAATTCGTATGCAAAAAGGTTATATACATGTGGTGTTATAGCAACTGGACTATTTATTATTATAATTGCTCACTTAGCGTTTATACAATTTGTTGAAGGAAAAGAGTTAAGTGAAAAGGCATATAAACAACAAGTTAAAAATAAAATAATAAGTCCGAGTAGAGGCACAATATATGATGCAAATGGAGAAATGCTAGCACAAAGTATTGCTGTTGATACAATATCATTAAACCCAGAAAAAGTAGTTTATGCTAATAGTAAAGATGTTGAAGATGAAGTTATTGCAGAAGGAATTTCGTCAATTTTCGACATTACATATGAAGAAATGTTAGATAAATTAAAACAAAATAAATCAGTAATTGTAATTGAGAAAAAAGTTGAAAAAGAAAAAGTAGATAAATTAAAAAAATGGATGACAGAAAAGGGAATAACTGCTGGAATAAATATAGATGAAGATTTCAAAAGATATTATCCATATGGAAGTTTAGCTTCTAATTTAATAGGTTTTTGTGGAACTGACAATTCAGGTCAAACTGGAATTGAGCAAAGATGGGATGATGTTTTAACTGGTGTTGCTGGAAAAATGGTAACAGCATTAAACGTAAAAAAACAAGCTATAACAGATGATTATGAACAATATGTAGCATCTGAAAATGGAAGTGACATTTACTTAACCATAGATACTAAAATTCAAGCAACAGCAGAAAAATATTTAGAACAAGCAATGGTTGAAAATCCAACTGCAACTTCAGGAAATGTTATTATAATGAACCCACAAACTGGTGAAATATTAGCTATGGCAACAAATCCAAAATATGATTTAAACTCACCATCAAGTTATTTGAGCACAGGATACACTGAAGATGAGTGGAAAGCATTAGCAGCAGAAGAAAAAAGTGCTGCATTATTAAATGTTTGGAAAAATAGATCAGTTTCTGGAACATACGAGCCAGGGTCAACTTTTAAATTAATAACTGCAGCAGTAGGATTAGAAGAAGGATTAGTACAAACAGATACAGTAAATGATTTTAATTGTACAGGATCTTATGTAGTAGCAATAGAAAATGACGAACCAGTTGAAATTAGTTGTTGGAGGCAAAATCCTCATGGTGGTCAAACATTAAGAAATGCTTTGTGTAATTCTTGTAACCCTGCATTTATGCAATTAGGTCAAAGAATTGGAGCAAGTACTTTATATAAATATTTCCAAGCATTTGGTTTATTTGAACCATTAGGTAATGATATAGCCAAATCATATAAAGGAATATTTAATAAATTAGAAGATATGGGACCAGTTGAACTTGCAACAACATCTTTTGGTCAAAGATTTGAAATTTCACCATTACAATTAGTAACTGCAGTTAGTGCTATTTGTAATGATGGAAAATTAGTAAAACCAAAAATTGTAAAACAAATAAAAAATACAGATACAGGTAGTATAGAAGTAGTTGAAACAGAAGTTGTAAGACAAGTAATTTCAAAAAATACTGCTGATAAAGTTAAAAATATGATGTTATCAGTTGTAACAGATGGTACTGGTAGAAATGCTAAAGTTGCTGGTTATTCAATTGGTGGAAAAAGTGGAACATCAGAACCTAGACCAGGAAAGGAAGAAGAAGGATATGTTGCTTCTTTTATAGCAGCATCACCAATAGAAAACACACAAGTAGTTGTTTTAGTGGCTTTACATGGATTACAAGGACATGTTGATCATCAAGGTGGACAAGTAGCTGGACCTGTAGCAGCTCAAATATTATCTGAAGTATTACCTCATTTGGGTATAGAGTCAACATCAAAAACAGAAGAGGTTCAAGAAGTAGACGAATCTTTAAGAACTGTTCCAAATGTAAAAGATTTAACTGTTTCAGAAGCAAGAGAACAATTAGGTAATTTAGGATTTAATGTAATTTGTAATTCTACATTAGATCCAAATACAGCATTAGTTGTAGATCAAGTTCCAAAATATGGAATAGCATTAAAAGAAGGTTCTATAGTTTGTTTATACACATCTGCTGAAGATATAAGAAATAAGACAATAGTTCCTAATGTTAAAGATATGACACCAGAACAAGCATTAAATTCTTTAAGAACAAAGAATTTAAATATACAAATTGATGGAGAACAAGGAATTGTAGTATCTCAAGACCCTACTTATGAAACTGAAGTTGAAGAAGGGACAGTAGTTCATGTTGTTATAAAAGAAAAATTAAAAGACGGACAATAAAAGAATAAAATAAAAAATTAAACATACAATTGCTAAAGAAAGAGGTGATTGTATGTTTTATTTTTTTAAAATGCAAGCATTAGGAAATGATTTTATTGTAATTAATAATTTAGAAAAGAAAATAGAATATAGTTATAAATTGTTGTGTCAATATTTATGCAATAGAAATTTTGGTGTAGGCGCTGATGGAGTTTTAATTTTAGAAAAAAGTGAAATTACCAATTTTAGAATGAGAATTTTTAATCAAGATGGTAGCGAAGCTGAAATGTGTGGTAATGGAATAAGATGTTTAGCAAAATACATATATGAAAATAAATTAATAAACAAAAATGAATTCGAGATAGAAACTTTAAGTGGAATAAGAAAAGTCAAAATACATTTAGACGAAAAAGCAGTAAAAGAAATTGAAGTAGATTTGGGAATACCTAAATTTAATTTAGATGAAATACCAGTTATATATTTAGAAAATAATTATAATGGGAAAATAAATATAGATGAAATAGAAGTATATCCTGTATCTTTAGGAAATCCACATATTGTATGTTTTTTTGAAAAAATAGAAGATATAGATGTGAAAAATATTGGAGCAAAATTAGAAAAATATAAGTATTTTCCAAATAGAATTAATGTAGAATTTGTTGAAATAATAGATAAAGAAAACATAAAAGTGAGGGTATGGGAAAGAGGTGTAGGCGAAACATTAGGATGTGGAACAGGAGCTTGTGCAGCAGCTGTAATTTCCAATAAATATAAATCCACAAATTCTGAAATATTTGTGGATTTACCTGGTGGAAAAATAAAAATTATATGTGATAATACAATTAGATTAATAGGGAATGCAGAAAATATTTTTGAAGGAAAAATTTTAATATAAAAAAGACTATCAATATAAGATAGTCTTTTTTTATATTAATTTATAGCTTGTCTTTCTCCAGAAGAAATCATTTCATCAATTAATCTCGTAATAACTTCTCTTTCATTATAAGGATATTTAACACCATTTTTTTCAAGATATAGGTCATGTCCAAGTCCAGGGATAACTATAATATCTCCTGGTTTTGCAATTGAAATTGCATATCTGATACCTTCAGTCCTATCAACTATGATTTTATAAGGTTTTCCTGTTGGAATTATTCCAACTTCTATTTCTTTTAATATTTTTAAAGGATCTTCAGTTCTTACTTGATCTGACATTAAAACTGTAAAATCAGCAAGTCTTCCTGAAATTTCACCCATAATAGGACGTTTTGTTGCATCTCTATCACCACCAACACCCCATGCACATATAATTTTTCCTTTTGCATAAGTATTTACTGCAGTAAGGATACTTTCTAAACTAGATGGTGTGTGTGCATAATCTATCATGATTGTTAATCCTAATTTATTAGGTACAAGTTCACTTCTTCCTAAAACACGTAAATCTTTTAATGCATTTCTAATTTCATCTGCAGTAACTCCAAAATATGAAGCAACAGATATTGCACCAGCTGCATTATAAATACTGAATCTTCCAGGAATGCAAGCTGTTATAGATTCTTCTTTATTGTTTAATGGAAGAGAAAATTTTATTGATGAATCTGTAATTTCTACAGAATTAGGATTAATTTTGAAATCAGCATTATTGTCAATAGCAAAAGTTTTAATTTCTTTATTTGGTAATAAATTTTTTATTTTTGCTACTATAGGGTCGTCATTGTTTATAACACCGTATTTTGCAAGTTTTATTAATTCTAATTTACAATTAAAATAATCTTCCATATTAGGATGTTCTTTTGGACTTATATGGTCTTCTGTTAAATTTGTGAAAAGTCCAACTTCGAATTTACATCCTGTAACTCTATCAAGTTTCATTGCTTGAGATGAAACTTCGATTATTGCAACTTCAACATTTTGTTTTACCATTAAATCTAAATATTTTTGAATGTCAATACTTTCTGGAGTTGTTCTATCTGTATCTTCAATTTTTTCATCATTGATATATACAGCAATACTTCCAATTAAACCAACTTTTAAACCATGTGCTTGTAAAATTGATTTTACCATAAATGTTGTTGTTGTTTTTCCTTTTGTGCCTGTGATTCCGATAAGTTTAAGTTTTTTAGAAGGATTATCATAAAATTCACATGCAACTTGAGCTAATGCTTTTCTAGTATTTTTAACTGAAATAACAGGTACATTTTTTGGAACTGTTAAAGTAGTTACATCTACATCTGGTTCAACAATTAAAGCAATTGCTCCATTTTTTATAGCATCAGGAATGAATTCTATACCATTTTTTGTGAATCCATTTATAGCTATAAAAAGTCCGCCTTCTTTGATTTTTCTAGAGTCTGAATGTATATTAGTTATATCTAAATTTAGATCACCAACTTTGTTTAATACCTCAACCTCAGAAATTAATTTATTAAGTAACATAGTTATCCCTCCAATCTAAAAGATACTATGTTTGCATTATATAACGTTTAAGAGGAATTTGTAAAGAAAATTATTACAGAAAAAAACAAAGCACCTACTATGGTGAGTCACGAAGACTCGAACCAAAGTGGTGCTGGGGATGGGCAATTGACCTACTCCAAGGGGGTTAGTGAAACACACTGTACACAATGAAGGACAGGCATTCCAGAATGAAAATAATCACCAATACGGCGATAAGACATCCTTTATGCGTCCACAAGTAGTTGAAAATCCCAAGGAAAAAGCCAATCACGACGAGGGCAATGTTCCACATGAAGGGAACAACAAACTTGAAGAGCAGGAAGATGAAAAGAATGCTGAGCAGAATCTGCATAAAGAAAACCTCCTATATTTTATTATGTATATATTATATCATAAAATGGCAGAAAAATAAAGATATATCAAGATAAAAGGAGTTTTTAATAAAAAAGTATAATATGTTTTATAAAAAATACATATTGACAAAAAAGTCTAAATTTATTTGTTATAAATATAGACATTTTAAACAAATTCTTATATAATGAGGAAAAATTGGAAACTTAGGGGGCAGTAAAAATGTATGAAAGAAGTGCGATAGTATTAGAAAGATATTTCGAAAACTTATTAGAGTACAGAAGAGAATGTAATTTAAAAGATAATTTTAATAATTATTGTGATTTAGTTGAAAAATTAGAAAAATATCAAATAAATTATGAAAAAGAACTTGCTGCAACACAAGAGTTTAATGAAAGTGTTAGAAAAGTAAGATTAGTCCAAGCCTCACAAGAAAAATTATATAAAAAAAGTGTAAAATTAGAATATAATAGAAATTTACTTTTTAACAATATTGAAGGAAAAGTTGAAGATACAAGAAAATGTATCGAAAAGATAGAAGAAGAAGTAGAAAAAAATAATGAAGCAATGAAAGAATCAAAAGAAAATCTTATTGTTGCATTAGAAGAATATAATGAAAAAAGATTCGAATTATCGAAATGTAAAAGATATAAAAAAATGGCTGAAAATGCTTATAATGATTCATATGAAGCTTCAAGCACAAATTATGAAGGAATAACAAATGAGTTATTAGATTTACTAAAAGATTTTGCTAAATTTGAAGATTCAGAAGATATTATTGTTGAATTAGATGATAATGGAAAAAATGAGAAAATTCCATTTAACCAAGAAGTTATGGAAAATGCTACTTTATTTGCAATTGAAATAGCTAAAAAAGAAGCTGTTGGATACAGTGTTTTATATGATAAAATGACAAAATTATTAACAGACATAGAAGCAGGAGCAACAAAAATAGAATTACACAAAAAATATGCTAGAAATGAAAAAGCAAAAATGGATTTCTTATTAGCTGTAAAAAACTATATAATCCAATTTTTAGATTATGAAAGAATGACTGTAATTCATGGAAGAAAATCACATAATAGATTAATGAGTGAAGCTTGTGAAAATTTTGCTGCTGATATTGTACAAATAAATAATTTATTTGAATTACTTGTAAGAGAAATAGCAAATAAAGCAACTAAAAAAGCGTATAAAGAATTATATAATAAATCTTATTTAATGGATATCCAAGAAAAAGAAGAAAAATTCAAAAAAGAAAAAAATAAAGTAAATTTAAATACAGCAACATTAATAAATTCAAACTATTGGAGAATAGAGGGAATTAGAGAAATTTACACTATTTTTTATAAAACAGTAACAGAAGTTCTTGGAAAAAATGTTGATGAATTCGATATGTTAAAAACAGAAGAATATGATGAAAACCAAGATGATTTTGCTGTTGAAGAAGTAGAAGAAAAAGAGGAAAAAGAAGTAGCAAAAATTCCATTTGAAATTGGTGGAAGAAACAAAATAAATGAGATTCAAGATGAATACGAAATAGAAGATGATGATTTTTCTGACGAAGAACAAGAAGATGATGAAACAAATGATGAAGAAGAAAATGAATCATATGATGACGAAGATTTTGAATCAAATGATGAAGAAATAGATGACGAATCAGAAGATGTAGAAGAAAGATTATATTCTGATACATATGATGATATAATCGATAATGTAGTTGAAGAATTTCAAGAAGGCTTTGATGATGATGAGTTTGATATATTCGGCGAAAAATATAAAGAAATAGATTTTTCTGATACAATAGACATAAAAGCCAAAAAGAATCTTGAAGAAGTTGAAGAATTAAAAGAAGAATCTATAATTCCTTTCGAAGAAGATGATGATGAAATTGTTGATATAAAACCTGTAACAAGACAAAGAAAAAGTAAAAATGATATAGAAGATGAAATATTTACAGAAGAAGCAACAACAAATACATTATTAAAAAAAATGAGAAAAATAAGTAATGTAAAAAAGAAAAAAGCAGAAAATGATATATGGTAAACTTGGAAATGCGTTAAATGCGCATTTCTATTTTTTTACAATTATATAAAAAATGTAATCTTAAAGTAATAAATAAAAGATGTAAAATGCTTGAATCAAAAGGGATAACGTGATATAATATTTCTGATAACTACGTAGAAAGGTGAGAAAATGAATCAAATTTTAGTGTCTGAAAAATTATATATAACACCAGAACTAAAAAGAAAGAAAAGAATGTATAAAATAGACTTCTTTATTTCTGTTTTTTTAGTGTGTATTTTATTTTCTTATTATATCTATGCAGAGTATGATAAAAGCAAAAATGAAGCAATATCTCAAGAAATATTATCAAATTTAAGTTTTGAAGATAATGTTGTTGATGATACAACAATAAAATTCTCGAATAATTCAATAGTAGTAATATTAAATACTGAAGATCCATTTGAAGTAATTTATACAGAACCTGTTGAAGAAAATACAGAAGATAATATTGATTGGAGAGAAACCGCTAATGGAACAAGATATTATGCAGTAGCAACAGTTAATATTCCATCAATAGATTGTACATATCCAGTAATAAATGAAACAACAGATGAATTATTAAAAATATCACCATGTAAATTCTGGGGACCAGATCCAAATGAAGTTGGAAACTTCTGCATAGTTGGACACAATTATAGAAGTGATAAATTCTTCAGTCATGTTCCTGATTTAAGAATTGGAGATAAAATTGAAGTTACAGGATTAAATGGAGAAACATTAATTTATAAAATATATGATAAATATGTAGTTCAACCAGATGATGTAACTTGTACATCACAAAGAACAAATGGATTAAAAGAAGTTACATTAATAACTTGTACAGATGATAGTAAATTAAGAGTAATTGTAAAAGCTCGAGAAGATATATAAATATAGTTTAAACCACGTAAACTTTGTTTACGTGGTTTTTTTATGAAAAAACATATAAAAAACACTAAAAAAACACAAAAAAATTATAAAAAGAAAAATAGGAATTATTTTCGATTTCTTATAAAAACCCTTGTAAAAAATAACAAATTTTAAATAAAAATAAAAAAACTTTATAAAAATGTAATATATTTGAAATGAAAAAACTGCTAAACTTACAGTGACAACACTTTAAAGATTTAACACAAATTTAATATGAAAAATAATGCAAAAAGTAACTAATGTAATAAGCTTGCAATACTTGGGATACAAGGTTCTGGGGACATAAAAACTATTGATTTGACATTACTTTTTTAAATGTTAAAATAATTTCAGAATTTGAGTTACGAAAGAAAAAATATAATTTGGGAAGAAAAAAATGTTCTATAATGGGGAGGATTTAAGGAAATGAAAGTAATTAAAAGAGACGGAAGAAAAGTAGAGTACAATAGTGACAAAATAGTAATAGCTATTAGTAACGCAAATAAAGAAGTTGGTGGAAAAGATAAAATATCAAGATCATCAATTGAGTTTATAACAAAATACATTGAAAGTTTAAACAAACCATCAATGCATGTTGAAGAAATCCAAGATATTATAGAACGAAAATTAATGGAATTTGGAAAATTTACATTAGCAAAAAAATATATATTATATAGAGATAAACATGCTTTAATAAGACAAGCAAATTCAACAGATGAAAGTATTTTAACATTAGTTAGAAATGCAAACAAAGAAACAATGGAAGAAAATAGTAATAAAAATGCTGTTTTAGTATCTACACAAAGAGACTTAATTGCTGGAGAATGTTCAAAAGACTTAGCAGACAGATTAATGCTTCCAGAAAGAATAGTAAAAGCTCATAATGATGGTGTATTACACTTCCATGATAAAGATTACTTTGTTCAACCAATGCACAACTGTTGTTTAGTAAACATAGGAGATATGCTAGATAATGGAACTGTAATGAATGGAAAAATGATTGAAAGTCCAAAATCATTCCAAGTTGCTTGTACTGTTATGACTCAAATAATAGCAGCTGTAGCAAGTAGCCAATATGGTGGACAATCAGTAGATATTCGTCATTTAGGAAAATATTTAAGAAAAACATATGACAAAATATATAAAAAGAGATTTTTAGGATATGTTGAAAAAGGATATTCTAAAGAAGAAGCTGATGAAAGAGCAAAAGAAGATGCAATTGAAAGAAGACAAGAAGATTTAGC
>JAZQTI010000108.1:0-10050 GCA_045630665.1 Candidatus Scatovivens sp. | reverse complement strand
ATAAATTAAGAAAAATAGATAAAAAAATTGAAAAAATTCAAAATAAATATAAACAAAAATAAAAAAAGCGACTTTTAGTCGCTTTTTATTATCTCATTAAATAAGAGAATATAACTGAACTTAATTTTAAACTATTATGTTTGATTGTTCCATCAGTTGTTGTTAATAAATCTTCTTCAATAAGCTCATATTTTGCTTTTTTAATATTCTCATAGTCAATTGGAACTTGATCTTTTTGTTCCTCTGTTTCATATTTTTCTAGCATTTCTTTAGGAATTTCTGTATTACTTGCTATAACAACATCTATAGCATTTTCTCCTAAATATTGTTCTAATACTTTTATATGATCACTTACTCCAAATCCATCTGTTTCACCTGGTTGTGTCATTGCATTACATATATACATAACTTTGGCTTTAGCTTTTCTAATTGCTTCTACTACATCTTTGCATATAATATGTGGCATTACACTAGTGTAAAGACTTCCTATACTTAAAATTATTAAGTCTGCATCAGCTATTGCCTCAAATACTTCTGGTAAAATATGTGGTTCTTCTTTATAGAAGAATTTTGTATATTTTCTGTTTGCTTTTGTTATTTCCTCTTCACCTTCAACTACTTCACCTTCTGTTGTTTCTCCCATTAATGTTAAACAATCTTCTGAAAGTGGAAGAACTTTATGTTTTACGTCTAATATTTTGCTTAAATATTGAATACTTTTTTGAAGGCTTCCTGTTTCTCTAATTAAAGATGTTAATACTAAATTTCCAAGTGCATGGCCATTTAATTCACTATAAGTAGATAATCTATATTCCATCATATCTCTTACTTCGTCTGGTAATGTAGACAAACTACTTAAAACTTTTCTTATATCACCAACTGCAGGTGTTGAAAATTCTTTTCTTAATCTTCCTGTACTACTTCCATTATCTGATACAGTAATAACAGCAGTTATATCAACAGGGAAATATTTTAATCCTCTTAATACAAATGATGTTCCTGTACCACCACCTAATATTACAACTTTTTTATTTTTTTGCATAGTCATTCTCCTTTATATAAGTACTACTATATTTTATTCATACTCATAAAAAATGTCATTTAAATTTCACTTCTACCTTCTAATGCTTTTGTAAGTGTAATTTCATCTGTATATTCTAAATCTCCACCAACAGGTATTCCTCTAGCAATTCTAGTTGCTTTAATTCCTAATGGTTTTACAAGTTTTGATATATACATAGATGTAGCTTCTCCCTCAACTCTTGGATTTGTAGCAAGAATTATTTCTTTAACTTTTCCATCCATTACTCTTGTTAAAAGCTCTTTAATTTTTATATCATCTGGACCCACTCCATTCATTGGAGAAATAGAACCATGTAAAACATGATATACTCCATTAAATTCATGAGTTCTTTCCATTGCAATTACATCTCTTACATCTTCTACAACACATATAACAGATTCATCTCTTTTGGGATTTGAACAAATATTACATGGATCTGTATCAGATATATTAAAGCATTTTGAACAGAAATGTAAACTTTTTTTTGCGTTTAGTATAGAGTTTGTAAAATCTTCAGCCTCTTCTAATGATAAATCTAGCATATAAAAAGCTAATCTTTGTGCTGTTTTATGTCCTATACTTGGTAGTTTTTCAAAACTTTCTATTAATTTTTCTATTGAAGGTGAATAATATGACATTTTATTTTCCTTTACCTATTTAAATTACATTAATCCTGGAATGTTATATTTTCCTAATTGTGCAGCTTGAGCTTCATCAACTTTTCTTAAAGCTTCATTTACAGAAGTTAAAATTAAATCTTGAAGCATTTCTACATCATCTGGATCTACAGCATCTTTTTGTAATTTTATTTCTCTTAAAACTTTATTTCCATTTACTTTTACATATACTGCTCCACCACCAGCTGTTGCTTCGAATTCTCTAGATCCTAATTCTTCTTGTGATTTTTCCATATCGGCTTGCATTTTTTTTGCTTCTTTCATTAGTTGATTGATGTTCATTCCACCAAATCCTCCCATTCCGCCTGGAAATCCTCCTCTTTTTCCCATTGTTATATCCTCCTTAAATTTTAATCTATTATATTTATATCTATTCCTAAACCATCTATTGGAGATTTAGGAGTTGTATTTTGAACTTCTTTTGTTGCACTTTTTGGGTCTTTTAATTTTACATGAATTTCTTTACCTGTTGCTTTAAAAATTTCTTGAATCAATTCATTTTTATTATTTACATCTTCTAAAATCTTTTGATTAAATGATGTTAATCCATTTGGAAATTCTATTTCCCAAACTAAGTCATTTAATATATTTATTCTTGTATTTATTAAAGCTGTATATAATCTTAATTTTCCGCTTCTTTTTAATGCTTCAATAACTCTTTTCCAAGTATCTGAAGCTCCACCTGTTGGTTTAGAAATGGTTTCTTTTTTATCTTCTACAACTTCTTTTTTTACCCCAGCATTTGATGTTGTAGTATAAGTATTTCCTCCAGCATTGCTATTTGATGTAAATTTCATATTTTCTACTTTGTTTTCTAAAGCTTCTAATCTTTTTAAAAGTGAACTACCTCCTGAATTAGTAGCTAAGCTTTCTTCTCTACAAGCTTTTATAACACCAGTTTGAAACATTATTGTTTTTTGTGAAGACCATTTTATATCATTTTCTAAATCAGATAATAAATAAATTATATCTAATAATCTTTGTTCGTCTGATATATCAGCTAATTTTTTTATCTCTTCTATTTCTTTTTCTGAATATAAATTTAGAGAATTTGTTGTTTTATATACTAATATATCTTTAAAATATTTTATAACTTCCCATAAGAAATTATATAAATCTTTCCCATCATTAATAACATCATCTATTGCTTCTAATGATTTAATTGTATCTTTTTCCAATATTCCTCTAGATAATTTATTAATATATTCTAAACTTGGTAATCCAACAAGTTCTTTTACTTCTTCTATTGTTATGTTTTCTGTATTTTCTTGACTACATCTTTCTAAAATGCTTATTGCATCTCTCATATGTCCTTCTGAAAGAACAGCCATAACTTTTAAAGCATCATCATCTACTTTTATATTTGAACCTTCACATATAATTTTTAATCTTTTTATAATGTCTGGTTCTGCTATTTTTTTGAAGTCAAATCTTTGACATCTTGAAAGTATTGTTGTAGGTAATTTTTGAGGTTCTGTTGTTGCTAAAATAAATTTAACATGTTCTGGTGGTTCTTCTAGTGTTTTTAAAAGCGCATTAAATGCTCCTGTTGAAAGCATATGAACCTCGTCTATTATATATACTCTATATTTAGCTTTTGTTGGTAAAAAGTTTACTTCATCTCTTATTGATCTTATATCTTCTACACTGTTATTTGATGCAGCATCCATTTCAACAACATCTGTTAAAGAGCCTTCTAAAATTTCCTTGCAAATCTCACATTCATTACAAGGTTCTCCTTCTTGAGGGTTTAAACAATTTACTACCCTTGCAAGCATTTTTGCTGATGTAGTTTTTCCTGTTCCTCTACCACCCTTAAATAAATATGCATGTCCAACTCTATTTGACATTACTTGATTTCTTAATGTTCTTGTAATGTGTTCTTGTCCAACCATATCTGAAAACTTTAATGGTCTAAAATTTCTATAAAGAGCTGTATATGACATTATTACCTCCTAATTTTATACTTTTGTAATTATATATAAATATATATAAAAAATGACTTTCCTTAAGGAAGGCATGCGAAATCACATAATACACTACTTATCGCTGCTTTCTTCCGAACCTGACGAGATTCATAGCTTTTTATTGAAGCATACCTTCCTTAAGAAAAGCCACTAATTTTCTCAATGATTATATAATGCTTTTCCCTATTTTGCAATACTTTTTTAATACTTTATTTAACTTTGTTTATTTCCTTTAACACATCTATAAATTCATAAAAACCTACATTTGAATTTGTTAATACAATGATTTCTTCATTAGATTTATTACGTATTGTCATTGCACATTCAATATCAGCATATGACATATAATACTCAACTTCTGCTTTATCAATTTCATTAAACTTATAAAATATTTTTTTCCCTTCTTTTAGTATATAAAATCCTTTATCTTTAACAACATAAACTCTTTGTTTAAATTGTATAAACTCTCTTTTAAAATACATTATTTGAAATGGTAGAGATATGATATATATAAAAAGCGTAAATCCATAATCTCCCTTTTTCCCCAACGCAACTTCTACAATAGCAAATACTAGAATAAAAAGAGAGGTAATTATTAAAGCAAACAAATCTATTAAAATTGATTTATTTGGTTTTACTTCTAAAACTTCTTCCCCATCTATAATCTTTTTTTCTACCTTTAAAATTCCTGTTTTTATTAAATTTTCATCTACAAATTTTAATGTTTCAAAATCTTCTTTATCATCTATAGCAAATAATATTTTTCCATTTTTAAAGAAACTATATTTAGTTTTCATAGCATGATTATGTCTATATATATAATAATGTATTCTCTCTTTTTTATATGTAAGTTCGTTCCAAAGATATTTTTTTTCGCCTTCATGCTTTTTTATATATATAATTGAATCTTCATAAATTCTAAAAATCTCATTATCGGTGCCAAATTTATCAATTATTCCCCATATAATAAAAAGTATCATTGCTATTGTTGATATTATAATACCAACAATTCCAAGTTCAAGCATTTGAGAAACTACAACTAATATTGAACAAATAAAAAATATTACTATTCCACCATATAGCCATAAAAGTTGTGCACCTCTTTTTATTACACGCTTCAATTCATTTTCCATATCTTCTTCCTTTTATATTCTTTTAAATACTACATTTGAAAAATCAGTTATTTCTTTATTAGAAGAACCTTCTTCTATAACAGAATCTACTGGCATGTCTAAATTTATTGTACCTTTATAACTTACATTTTCATTTGTTGTTATTACTATATCAAAACTCATATTAAATTCTATTTCATCTATTGCTACACCTAAATTAGATAATAATTTACCATTATAAGTAATTTCTGCATCTTCATTAGAAGTATAATTTCCTAAATCTTCTATTGCAACTCTAAATCCTAAAATACCACCATTATTTGAAATTTCTAGTGACTTTAAATCATCTATAATCCCACCTGTATATACTATCTTATCATTAAGATAATCTTGTTCACTATGAGTATATAAATTTGCTATTTCTCCAGTTGGTCTTAATACTTTTAATTTTCCTTTAGCTGGTGATTTATTTACTACAAAATTTTCAATTCTTACTTCATTTATTGTTTGCTCATCTTCAATTGTTTTATCAATATACACATATAAATCATTTACTTGTGTAATATCAACATTCCAAATATTTTCTGTATCTTCAATATTTTTTCCGTCAACAGTACTTACAAGTAAAATTTTACTAATTGAAAAAGGCAATTCTTTCTCACCCTCTACATCGTATTTTATCATTATTGATATTACAATCATAAAAAGGATTACTAAAAAAGCACTAAACAAACATTGTTTAAGTATTTTTTCTTTCACTCTTATTTCTCTCCCTTAAAAATTTAAAAAAGTCTTTAAGTAAGCTCTCACATTCTTCTTTTAATATATATTTTTCTACTTCTATTTTATGATTAAATTTATAGTCACCTAACAAATTTAAAACCGAACCACATGCTCCAGTTTTTCCATCATCTGTTCCAATATAAAGTTTTTTAATTCTTGAATTAATTAATGCTCCTGCACACATAGAACAAGGTTCTAATGTAACATACATTTCACAATCTAATAATCTCCATGAATCTAATTTTTTACAAGCTTTTTTTATTGCTGAAATTTCAGCATGACATGTAGAATCTTTTTTAGATTCTTTAGTATTGTGTGCTCTAGCTATTATTTTTCCATCTTTTACAATTACTGCACCAACTGGCACTTCTTCTTTTTCTAAAGCTTTTCGTGCTTCTTTTAGTGCTTCTTGCATAAATTTTTCTTCCACTTTTCTCTCCACTTTATAATATATACTATACAAATACACATTTTTTGGTGTGCCTAGGCGGACTCGAACCACCATCGGTCGCTTAGGAGGCGACTGCTCTATCCTGCTGAGCTATAAGCACATTTTTCATAGTATATTATATATAAATAAACAATAAAAATCAAGCCTATCTACATTATAGGCTTGATTTCGAGATTTAATCTGAAACTTTTATAAAATTATAATTTTGACCTTCTGGATTTAATATTTTTATGAAATATCCCTCATATATTCCTTCATCTTCTGATTCAAAATTTAAATCTATTGTTAAATTACATACAAATTTTTCATTAAAATTATTTGTTATATTTATTGAAAAACTTATTTTTGAATTCAAATCTTCTTTATCAATATTAGCACTTTTTAAAATTCTTCCATCAAATGCTATTGTTCCTAAATCTTTACTTACCGCACATCCTTCAAGGATATTTTTATTTATATACCCTAATGAAATTGGGTTTGAACAATCTGTATAGAAAATATTATGATCATAATTAGCTTCTTTATCTTCATCATTAGTTCTTGTTATATTAAATAAAATTCCGTCAGCTTCCCAGTTGTTCAAATCCACATATTTGCCACAATTGTGGGGATTTTTGTAATTTAATATTTTTTCACCATTTTTTTCTTGTGATTCAATTTTAATATTAGTTATATACATTTCATTTATTGTATTTTCACCAGTTATTTCTTCACTTTTTCCTTTGTTGTCTATAAAGATTTCTAAATCAGAAAATTGACTAATATTTATATCACTTAGTTCTCCATCACTATTGTCAACAGCATGTGCACTATTATGAATAATTATTTTATCAATTGAAAAAACAGGATTTTCATTATTTTCTGCAAAAGCAACCATTTCTTCTGCATATACTTTCCTTACTTTTTCTACAGAAAAAATGTATCTATATGCGACAATTAAAAAAATTAATAAAATAATATTTATAATTAATATTGCTCTACTATTAATTTTTCGCTCTATCAATATTTCTCAACTCTTTTCTTAAAATTATAATTTTTTATATAATGAAACCATTATTTCATATATTCTTGTAGCCCAATTTGTATCACTAGCATATCTTGTATTTATACCAGATAATGTTGGACCATTATAATATGTACCAACAGCAACTTCTTCATCATAAATTTCAGTTCCTGCTTCATTTAAATAATATTTTGCCATTACTTTTGCAACTGTTATAATTCCATCTTCATAATTTTCAAAAGTATATGATGAATCATAAGCTGAAGCATCGTATGCACCATATCCAAATAAATTTTTCTTTTCTAAAGCAATCGTAGAAGTTCCCCAATTACTTTCATGAATTCCAAGTGCAGCTATAAAAAGACCATTTACATTATATTCTTGCTCAATTTCATAGAATATTTCTGCATTTTCTTCAAATATTTTATTTCTATCTGCACTATTTCCTGATAATACTTTTTTGAAATCTTCTTTTGTAAGACCACTTGGAGTATTTAATTTCATTTCTGGATTCACACTAACTGCAATCCTTTGGATTCTACATTTTTCAGCAATACCTGGTGTTACCGCCTCTGAAGTAATACATTCTGATTTTACAATTCCTTCTATTCCATCTACAGCAACTTTAGCCATACCATCTTCTTCTGATAATATTGTTACATTTATATAAGGATAAATATAACCAAGTACTGTTTCTGTATTTTCTAAATCATAAATTTCTATTTCTTCAGTTGTATACATTACATCTCCAACATGAACTTTATTTTTAAATAAAAATTCAGATGTTCCAACTTCAATAATCTTTTCTACTGGTTTTGATATCTCTAATTCATTTAGAACATTTTCCCCAACTAATTCTTCATTTTCATAAGTTAAAATGATAGTTTGCTCTGTTATACCATTTTCTCCCTCTTGAACAACTTTTTGTTCATCTTTTGGAAGCAAGTTTGATTCAACATATATAACTTCATACTCTTTTTCAATTTCTTTATTTATAATTTCTTTTTTAGTAAAAGCACTTATATTTTGAGAGATAGTTTCCATCATATTTATTGCATTTTTATTTTCTTCAAAATGAGTTATTGCAATTTTTTCTTCAGGAGTTACTGCAAAAATATAGTTTGTTTTTATAGTTGTTACAAATAAAATTAAAAACAATATACCTAATATTGCACCAGCTGCATTAAATCTGTGATCCACTACATAAATTCTATTAAATTGTATTTCATTTTTTTCACTATCTGTCATTTGAGGTTTAGCTCTACCATACCTTATATCTTGAACCTCTTTGAAAAGGTCTGGAAGTTTTTTTCCTTCTTCTAAATAATCTCTACTATATTTGCTCATATTTAATTAACTTCCTCCTTCCCTAAGTATTTTCAAAATATAATTTTACAATTATATTTTATATTATATATTTTATCTTATCAATAGTTTTTTTTGGTAATCGTTTTACATTTTTGTTACATTTTTCATTATTTTTTCATTTGTCAAAATATCACTTTTTCACCTCTATTTACTTGATTTTTTTTATTCAAAATCATATAATTATTATAATGATTATCGTAAAAATAAACTTACAATTTTAGAGTTTATTAGAAAGGATTACAATATGGAAAAACTTTTTATAAATGTGACAATCGGTGTTATAGCTATAGGCGGTTTCTTTTGGTATTGGAGCAAAAACTCTGGTGTATTTAAAGAAGGCGGAGTTATATATGAATGGTGGAAAAAACGTAAAGAAAATAAAACAACAAAAAAGCAATAATTATTATTGCTTTTTTTATTTTTGATTATATTTAAAACAAAAGAAGGTATTAATATAATTAATACCTTCTTAATTTTCTATTCTACAACTACAGCTTCCATACTGAATTTTGAAATTGCATTATCTATTTCAGATTGTATTACATCTTCTGTAACCCAATCAGTTCCAGAATATTTTTCCATAACTCTAACTGATGATAAAATTAAGCTTTTTGCAGAATCATTATCATCAACAAATTTTGGGAATGTCATTTCTACTACCATACTTTCATTTGGTCCTAGTACAATATGATCTAATTCTGAACGTTTTCTTGTTTCATTTTGTAATGCTAATAATACTTCATCATTTTCTTGTCCATCAGCAATTACTATAGTGTAATTAGTTCTATTTGTTAGTTTAACTTCATAAGTTTCAATACTATAATACACAAGTTTATCCACTACATCGACTTTTAAATATTCATTTTCTGAAATACTTTTTATATCAGCTTGATATATATAATTTCCAACATTCATTTCTAATCCATTTTCACCTTGGTAGAAAGTATAATTTTCTTGTGTATAATGGTATTCAGAATTTGTTAATCCAGTTGCCATGATATCATCAAAATATCTTACTTCATAAATATATAACATTTTTCCACCATAATTCATATTTGAATAATTTTGAATTGAATATTCTTTTCTTGTTGGCATTTTTGTATATACATGTTTCATAAAAGCTTCTATATCATTATTAAAACTATGTTCTCTACAGCTTTCAGATAACATATCAAATGCTTTTTGGAAATTTCCTTGATTCAAAAGTCCTATATATTCTTCTATCAATGCTTCTATGGGCTTTTGTACATTTTTAGGAGTCGAACTAGAATTATTTAATATTGAAGTGTGGGCTTCATATGAAGTCTCAGCTTCTGTATCTACAGGCATATTTAAAACTATTTGATTAATTAAAAATACAATTCCCCATACAATAATAGCTATTACCATCACTTTTCTATATTTTCTAAAAAAGTGTCTTATTTTAAGTTTTAAATCTATAAATCTCATACTTATTCTTCCTTTCCATTAAGTGAAAATGATATTTCATAATCATTTATAGCATTTTCTTTAATTAATATATTTATTTCTTTACCACTATCTCTTGTTTGCATAAGATCATATATAGTAGTCCATAATACATATATATTTCCATTTCTTTCAAGATTAGTATGTTCTAAAGACATT
>JAZQTI010000107.1:0-3088 GCA_045630665.1 Candidatus Scatovivens sp. | reverse complement strand
TAATAAAAAAACTCCTTTTTTTTAGAAGGAGTTTTAATTTATTTTTTCTTCTTTTTCTTATTTTTCTTTGATTCTTTTCTTTCTTCTTTTAAACGTTTCTTTTCTTCTTTTTTCTCTTCTTTGGTTAGTTTCTTCTTCCAGAATTTTCTTGCTTCAATTTCTTCTTTCTTTTTAATATGCCTTTTTATTAAAGTAATCAAAATTATTAATGCTATAATTATTAATATTATATAAATAATTAAGTATGTAATTTTAATTGAATTTTCAATAGATTCATAGTCTTCTTTATTTGTATATTCATGTTTTACATTGCAATCTGTTATATTTGAAGCTTCTGGATTTTGTGTTAATGGTATATTTTCAAGTTCTATATATGTTTTGCTTCCATATTCATCTATCATAAATTTTGTATCTCTTGAATCATAATTTGCCAAATAGTCTTTTAAAATTAATTTAAATTCATTACTATCATTTAAATTAATTTCTATTTGCACATATTGAACTTTGTTGTAATTCATATATCCAATAACATTTGCATTGCCTAAGCAAAAACAATAGTGTCTTAATTCAATTTCATTATTTTCAACTTCAAAACCAGCTTCTCTAAAATATTCAATATATCCAAGATAATCTGATTTATCTAGAAAAGATTTTATTTTAGCAGCTTCTTTTGCTTGTACTACATATGGATTTTCTAAATTATTATCAACAAATTTTTGCATATTATGTCT
Organism: Candidatus Scatovivens sp.; assembly: GCA_045630665.1. Classification (GTDB taxonomy): domain Bacteria; phylum Bacillota; class Clostridia; order TANB77; family CAG-508; genus Scatovivens. The sequence goes on along the minus strand of JAZQTI010000107.1, from coordinate 2,357 downwards.
TATCATATTTTCTGATAATAACAAATATACTTTAGCGCCTCTTGTCAAATTTTCAATTTTTAGATTAATATTAGTTTCTGGCACTCTTATTGCTTCAGGATTATGATATTTTCCATTAGTTGTATTAGTAATATTAATTTCTGTTGCATTTACTACATTTGTAAATAATATTAATAACACTATAACTAATGCAAAACATTTACGTATTTGTCTTTTCATGATTTTTTCCTTTCGAACATTTATATATTACATTTTTCAAATTCATAAAATTATACATATTAATTTTATTTGATTTTTACAATTACTTCAATAACAAATACATTTCTTTTTATAAAAAATATTATTACAACAAAAAAAGAATTAATAACAAGTATTAATTCTTTTTGTTTTTTATTTTAAATGTTTTGCAGCTTCTGCAATGATAGCTTTTTTTGCTTCTTCAAAAGGCATATTCATATTTGTTCCAGCAGCTTTAATATGTCCGCCACCACCAAATGTAGAACACACTTCTGAAACATTAACATAGTCATTTGAGCGAAGTGAAGCTTTATATCCAACTTCTTTTTCATAAATAAATATTGAAACTTCAACACCTTCTATTGATTTACCAATTTCAACTATACCATCATGTTCTCCTGCTTTTAAACCAATTTCTTCATCATCTTTTTTTGTCATATATGTAAAAGCAATTCTACCATTTTCAAAAAATTCTATTCTATTCATTGCTAATTTTTGAGCTTCAAATTTTGTTTTTGACATAGTAAGCATTGATTGTTTATATATTTTTGGAAGATCAATTCCTTTTTCTAAGCACCAAGATGCATAGTCAAAAGCTTCGATTGTTACATTTGAATTTCTAAATCCATTTGTATCTGTAATAATTCCTGTTAAAATACATGTTCCTATTTCTTTTGTAATATCAATATTTAAATAATTAAAAGCAGAAACAAGTATTTGAGCTGCAGCTGGAGCAACATGATCAACAACATTATAATCAGCAAACATATCATTTTTATTATGATGATCCATTTGAACTTTTACTTTAGCATTTTCAAAATATGGTACGAATTCTTCATTAACTCTTTTTAAATTAGGACAATCTAATATAAAAGCCATATCATATACTTCTTGAGTCGCTTCTTCTTTTATAAATTCTCTACCAGGTAAATATGAGAAATTTTCCGGAAAATCTTTCATTAAAACTACTGGATTTTTTCCCATATCTCTAAGAGCTAAGCAAAGTCCAAGTGTACTTCCTATTGCATCTCCATCTGGAGCTTCATGAGCCATTATTACTATACTTTCAGCATTTTTTATTTCAACTAATATATCATCTAAAGTCATATTTTATTCTCCTTTTTTTAAATCTTTAGTAATTCCTTTTAAAATCTCATCAATTCTAGAACCATATTCTAAAGATTCATCAAATTCAAATACAAGTTCTGGTGTATTTCTTAAGTTAATTCTTTTAGCAATTGCACTTCTTATATATCCACTAGATTGTTTTAATATTGAAAGATTTTCTTTTTTGCTTTTTTCTCCAATCATACTAACAAATACTTGAGCATATCTAAGATCTGGTGTAGTTTTTACTCTAGTTACACTTATTAAACCTGTAAGATGAGGATTTTTTAATTCTGTTGAAATAATATTACTTATTTCTTTTTTTAATTCCTCATCAATCTTATTCATTCTATTACTATTACTAGCCATAATGTTTTCCTTTCTGTAAGTAATTTGAACGTTATTTATATAAGAATTTAAACTTCAAATTATTTAACTTGTTCCATTATATAAACTTCTAATTGATCTCCTTCTTTAATATCATTAAATCCATCAATTTGAAGTCCGCATTCATAACCTTTATCAACTTCTTTAACATCATCTTTAAATCTTTTTAAAGATACAAGTTTTCCGTCATGAATTACTATATTATCTCTAATTACTCTTATACCAGCATTTCTAGCAACTTTACCAGTTAATACATAAGAACCAGCAATTGTTCCGACATTTGAAACTTTAAATGTTTGTCTAATTTCAGCTGTACCAATAACAACTTCTTTGTAAACTGGATCAAGCATACCTTTCATAGCTGCTTCAACATCATTAATTGCATCATAGATAACAGAATATTGTTTGATATCAACACCTTCTTTATCAGCAATGCTTTTTGCAACAACATCAGGTCTTACATTAAATGCGATAATAATTGCTCCTGAAACTCTTGCTAATGTAACATCAGATTCTGTTACACCACCAACATTTGAGTGAATAACTTTAACTCTAACTTCTTCATTAGATAATTTTTCTAATGATTGTTTTAAAGCTTCAACAGAACCTTGAACGTCTGCTTTAAC
>JAZQTI010000106.1:0-11088 GCA_045630665.1 Candidatus Scatovivens sp. | reverse complement strand
TTCCAAACAACCAAAAGAAATCCAATGATTTTACCAATTATAATGGAAATTTAAAAAATAAAAGCCAAGATTTATATCTTGGCTTTTTTTATTTTATAAAATTATTTCATAAAAAAATAATATAAATTTAATATAATTTTTTTAAAAGAAAGAAAAGATGGCTATAAAAAAATAAATAATCTAATATTAAAAAGAAAGATAATAATATGGATTGCATTAATATCTACTATTTTGATGTGGATTGGTTTTTATTTTTGTGCGAAAATGGATGGATACGAATATTGTATTGCATTAGGAGGATTGTCTATGTGTTCTCTATATATAGCTATTAGTTATAAAACAGTACCCAGCCTTGTGCTTCAAGAAGAAATTATAATTGAATCACTAAAAGTTTTTCAAGAAAAATATAGAAGAAATGAAGCATTTATAAATCCTGCAAGAAGTGAAAAAATACATATGTATAATGATTTACTTGTAAGAGATATGAATTTACAAAAAACTCAAAGCTTAAAACAAATAAAAGGATTCAAGTGGTCTGAAGAGTTTTTTTGGAAAGAACGAGAATTTCATTTAGGCTATGCTATTACTTTAGAAATGGTTGGAATTAGTCATGAAACAAAAAGAATGGTATCAACAAGATTAATTGCGATTGATAGAAAAACAACTATTAATGAATTCTTACATATAAATATTAATGTTAATAAAGAAGAAAATGAGTCACAAACAGCACTTAAGAAAAAACTAATAGAAAGATTTAAAGAAGTTTATAAAAAGTATAATCTTCCATTTATAGTAATAATAAAAGATAATTATTTAAGAATATATATAACTGTTTTTGAGAAGTCTTTAAAACAAGAATATGAGATTATTTTTAATATACATGAAACTATGAAAGAAATTTTAGAAATTATAGATGAACAAGAATTAAAAATTTAATTTAAGAGGTACAAATGAACGAAGAAATTGATAATGAAAAAGAAGCATTTATAAGAAGAAAAAAAGAAGAACATGGAATTGAAGTAAATGAAGATGCTAATGAAAAAAAAGGATTTTTTAACTATATATTTAAAGAACTAATTATAACATTTGATTTACAAGATGAATTTTTGAAGGATTTATATAAAAAATATCCAAAACTTGAAGTAGAGGATTATGAAGATATTGAATCAATGAAAAAAGATTTTTCTTCTATTATAGAATATGATTGGATAATAGATTCTTTTGGAAATTACTTTTATTCAGGAAAATCAGATATAAAAGAAATAAGTAAAATTAAAATCGGTGAAAAAGAAGCATATATAGCAAAAAGACATCATAAAAATATGAATGGTACGACAGAAGAAGATGTGAGATATATAAGTTTATTTATGAAATGCAATTTAAATAAAAGATTACATTTGCAAACAAAATGGACACTTTTAAAATCACAAAAAGAAACATTTGATGGATGTTTTTATGATTTAAAAGATGAAATGGTTCAATATGACTTAAGAAATTATGATGAACTAAAAAAGACATTAAGCGATGAATTTTATTATCAAAAGTTTAGTGTTACTTCAAATGAAGAATTACTAGAAATAGATGAAAATATAAAATACAAATTATTGGAACTTTATAGAAAGTATAATCAGATATTTCTTATTGCTATAAAAGATAATTTATTAAGAATTGAATTAAGAATTCCTAATCCAGTTTTTGAATCACAATATTCGATATTATATAAATCAGAAAAAACAATTGAAGGTTTGTTAGAAATACTTGAAGAATTAGAAAGTGCTAATGATAAAGTAAGATTTAATAGTGTTACTAATAATTATCACGAAGTAAAAAATCTTATTTTTGATTTAGATAATACAATAATTTTTGATACTGAAGAGGATTCAGAATATTATCGTGAAGCACTGGAAAAATCTGGATTTACAGATGATTATTTTTATGGAATATACCAAGTAATTGACTATTATGATAAGGTAATTACAGAAGATAATCCATACTATAATGAAAAAGAAATGCTAGATTTTATAAATGAATCTTTAGAACAAGAATTTAATATGCAAGTAATTGACGAAATAAAAGCAGTAACCGGAAGAGAATGGACAAAAAGAATATTAATATCTAAAGATGTAATGGAATATTTATCAAGTAAATATAATCTTTATGTTTATACAAATTATTATCAAGATGTTCAAACAGAAAGATTAAAAGTTATAGGATATGATAAATATTTTAAAAAGATATTTGGTGCAGATAAGTATGGTTGCAAACAATTTAAGAAATGTTTTGAAGGTGTTTTAAAAGAAATTAATGCCAAACCTGAAGAATGTGTAATGATTGGTGATAATAAATCAAGAGATATTGTTGGTGCGAATAATGTAAATATGAAATCTATATTATTTGATTACAATGGAAGAAGAGATATAAAAGAAATAGAGGCAGATAATTATTTTATAATAAGAAACATGAATGAATTAAAGAAATTATTTTAAAAAATAATACGACAAATCTTTAAAAATAAGTAAAGAAAAGCATTTTAGGTATTTTCTTTTTGAAAAAAGTGTGGTATTATATTAGATAATTATGCAAACTAAGAAGTTTTTCTTTTATAATTATAATTAAAAAATCTAAAAAAAGTTTGTAAAAAAGTAAGGAGATAGAAAATATGGATAGTAAAGATTTAGCAAATTTAATATTCCCAGATGTAAAGGATTATACTTACTATGAAGAAAAATATCCAGTAAGAGATCTACCAGAAGGTGCAATTGTAACAAGATTTGCTCCAAGTCCAACAGGATTTGTTCACATTGGTGGTATTTACCAAAGTTTAATAGCAAAACTTATGACAAAAGAACAAGGTGTGTTCTTTATAAGAATTGAGGATACTGACCAAAAAAGAGAAGTTGAGAATGGAACAAAACAGATTATAGATGCATTATATGATTTTGATTTAAAACCAAATGAATTTGTTGATGAAAATGATGTAGATCATGGAGAATATGGTCCTTACAAACAGTCATTAAGAAGAGAAATCTATCATTCATATGCAAAAAAATTATTAGAGGAAGGGAATGCATATCCATGCTTCTGCAGCCCTGAAGATTTAGAACATATAAGAGAAAATCAAGAAAAAGCCAAAGAAAGAACAGGTTATTATGGAAAATGGACAAAATGTAGAAATATGCCTGTTGAAATGGCTATAGAGAAAATAAAAAATGGTGATCCATATATTATAAGATTTAAATCACCAGGAAATCCAGACAAAAAAATAAAACATAAAGATGTTATAAAAGGTGCTGTTGATTTTCCAGAAAATGATCAAGATATTGTTATTGTTAAATCAGATGGATTACCAACATATCATTTTGCACATGCTGTTGATGATCATTTAATGCATACAACATTAGTAATAAGAGGAGATGAATGGCTAGCATCAGTTCCACTTCATTTACAATTATTCTATGTTCTTGGAAACAAAGCTCCAAGATATGCTCATATAGCTCCAATGATGAAAATGGATGGAGAAGGAAAACGTAAATTAAGTAAAAGAAAAGATCCTGAATCAGCTGTTAATTATTATAAAGAAGAAGGTATTCCAAAAGAATCAGTTCTTGAATATTTAATGAATATAGCAAATTCAAATTTCGAAATTTGGAGAAAACAAAATCCAGACAAATCAATGTATGAATTTGAATTTGATTTAAAGAAAATGGGAGTAAGTGGTGCATTATTTGATATGGTTAAAATGCTTGATGTATCAAAAAATGTAATTTCTAAATTATCTGCACAAGAAGTTTATGATGCTTCATTAAATTGGGCTAATGAATATGATAAAGAACTTGCTGATATGCTTTCAGATAAAGAATATTCATTAAAAGTTTTAGGAATTGAAAGAGGAAATGCAAAACCAAGAAAAGATATTGCTAAATGGTCAGATGTAAAAGGAATTATTTCATATATGTATGCTGATAAATTTGACAAAAATGGCGAATTTGAATATCAAAAAGTAACAGATAAAGATGAAATAGAAAAAATAGTAAAAACATATTTTGAAAAATATTATGATGCTCAAGATGATAAACAAACATGGTTTAATAAAATGAAAGACCTAGCTGAAGAAATGGGATATTGTCGTGAAGTAAAAGAATATAAAGCAAATCCTGAAGCTTATAAAGGTCATGTTGGGGATATTAGTACTGTAATAAGAATAAAATTAACAGGAAGATCAAATACTCCTGATTTATATGAAATTATGCAAGTATTAGGAAAAGAAGAATTATTAAAAAGAATTTAATTTTAAAGAAAGAGTATATTTTATATACTCTTTTTTATTTTATAAAATTAGCATATAGAATAAATCATTATCAAATAAAAATATAAAAGAATTATAAAATTGCAAGTCTACATAAAAAAGCCCTTGAGAAAAGAGCTAATTTATGATATAATTACAAATGTAACTAGTAGAAAGCATGTTTCAACAAGTTTGGAGGTCGATGTTTTATGAACTTGTTTGATGGTAAACCGATTGTTTATAAGAAACAATCTAGTGAACAGGAGGTTTACGAAACAGAGCGTTACTACTTGTTAAAAGTAGTAGATTGTTCAGGAAATCTTGAAAAGGAGTTAGCAAAATTGGGCTGGGAAGATGGAATCGAATATGTTTTAAACAAACTGTTTGATGCTCAGCAAAATTCCAGGTTTTCCAAAATGGTATATTCTTTATTTGATGCTGATCGATTCAGTGTTGAAACAAGTATTACTGAACAGTACAGAGGAACTTCAATTGCGGTAGTGAAAGTCACAAAACGCAGGTTCCGAGATAAAGCTCTAGAAAAAGTATTAATTATTATGAGAAATCTTTTCGACAGAGGAGATAACAATTTTTATTATTACAATTTCTAGTTAGCTAAAGCATCGCTGCTTTTTTATTGAAGAAGTAACCTATTTTTTAGGGAGCTTCTCTAAAGGCAGCGATAATGAAAAGTGAGGATAATATGGAATATAATATTGGAGATATAGTAAGAACTAAAAAACAACACCCTTGTGGAAGTAAAGAATGGGAAATAACAAGAGTTGGTGTGGATTTTAAATTAAAATGCTGTGGATGTGAACATGTTATTATGATGCCTAGAGAAAAAGCATTAAAAATGATAACTAAAAAAATATAGAAAAGCAAATTATGAAAATAGTTTGCTTTTTTATTTTGTATTTATAATTTTAATAATGTTACACAAACGTAAATTAAAAAATATTGTATGGAAAATGTCTTTATGTTAGAATTTTTGTATAAGTGCAAGTACACGAAAGGAAAAAATATGGATTCTAATCTAAGAGAAAAAATATTAAAAGAACAAGATAAGTTAATATATTTTAGTTATAATGCATGGGAAGAAGCTTTACTTATGGATCATATTGATGATGAGTTAGATTTCGCATATTTTGCATTTAATGAAAAATTTATGGCTCAAAATTTAGATATTATACCTGAATTAAAAAGCAAAAATTTGATGTACTTGATTACTTCAAATACAGATGTTGTAAAAGAAACAGCAAGAGAAATTTTAATGAAAAGAGTGAAAGAAAAAGGAGAACATTTCTTTTCGGGAGAAAATGTACAAACAGTTTCACATGGATTCAATTTGAATTTATGGAATATTGGTTTTAATAAATTAAAAGAAGAAGACATAGAATATATTAGAAATGGTATTTTTAGACAATTAGATGCTATTAAAGAAAAAGATCCATATGCACATTCAATTATAAATAAAGCTGGATATATAACAAGTATGGATAACTTTTTTGCTTTATATGAACAAGGTGTATTTACACCTGAAAAGTTACAATTTCTTGAAAGATTAGCAAATGAAAATCCCAATATTTTAGATTCAATAAATTATAGAATTTTTGAAGATTCAATTTTTGAGATGGGGGAAGAATTTATTTCAAAAATTGCAAGATATCCAAATGTAAGTAATAAACTTATAATGATAGCAGAAAATAATCCAAAACTTTTTGATACAATAAAACAAGGTTTTGCAGAGCTTGGAGAAGAGAGAAATAAACCTGAAGTCTTAGATATACAAAATAGAGTGATTACATATGCTGCTAAAAATTTTCCACAAATAGAGGATATTTCGTTTGAAGATTTAGTCAATTGTGCTTTAAGAGTGAATGATGCATCCCTTGATAAAAAAGAACATATTTCTGAAGCAGAATTTGAAAAAAGATGTGATGAAGAATATGCAAAATTATCACAAGGACATATTTCAACAAAATATTTAGATGCTATTCCTGAGAAAAAGAAAATTTTACTTATGAAGTATTTTGGCATGGATAGATCTCAAGCAGAAGAATTCTGTAATAGATTTGGACATGATATAGATTCAATTGAAGTAACTGATGGAGAATCAAAAGAATATTTAGATAGAGTAAAGGCTGTTTTAGGATTAGAGAACGAAGAGGAAGTAGATAAATTATATTATTCTATGCCGCAAAAAGTAACACCACTTGAAAGAATACATCATGAATATGTTTTAAGAGAATCATATTCACAAACATATATTGAAGCTTTTGGAGAAACTGACGATAAACTATCACAAACTCCAGATATAGAATTTGTGGAGTTTGATGGAAAACAAGTAAAAAGAATTAATTTAAGAGGAGATTTTAATTTACTTGTACATAGTACAGATTCTGGATTTAAAGGTAAAAAAGAAATATTAGATGGAAGTTTTGCTAAATCTTGGAGACATATTTCAGATACTAATAGACATCTGGCTTCAAGCTGTTATATAACTCAAGACTTTTTAGGACATGTTCCAGCAAATGAAAACGGTGTTCTTGCTGTATTTACACCAACATCAGCAGATGATATGAGTTTAATGGGTCCATCAGATATTGATTCATGCATTACAGAATTTGCTCAGATTTCAAATAGAGGATTATATATGGCTGCTCAAAACATGCCACAAAACACAAGAAGAGTTTATGCAGAAATACCAGTTGAGAGAAGAGATCCAGATTATTTATTAATATTTGATGATACTCCAGAAGAGGTACTTCAAAATTCATATAAAGCAGCTGCTGAATTTGGAATTCCAGTAATTTTTATAGACAAAGTAGAAGTTGAAAAACAACAATTATCCAAATTAGATGAATTAACAAAAAAATTCGAAGAAACTCAAGATTTATCTGTTCTTTCCGAATTGATTTCTATGTATGAAACTAATGTGGCTGGATGGTTATTAAATAGAGATCCACAAAAAGCAGATGATACTTTTACTAAAAAAGTAGATAATGAAAGATTTAGAGCTGATTTTGAATCAAGAGAAGCTGTTATATATGGAATGGTTCAACAATATATTGATCAAGCTATACAAATGGGAGACAGTTCGAATCTTTCACAAGTTGCATCAATAATGCAAACAGAAATGGAAAAATATAATCTAATAAATATAGGTGATACACCAATAAGTCATACAAGAATGAAATTTGATGCAGAATCAATTTTAGAACAAATTAGGCAAAGAGCTCCTGAAGTTTTACCACAAGATAATGAAGCAAACAACACAAGTAAAGTTTCTGAAATTAGTTTCTTAAAACTTGCTGAAAAAGTTTCGAAAGATACTACTATTGGAAAATCAGAAGTAGATAAAGCTGAGGAACAATTAATGAATACATTAGATAAGGAGGTAAGTTTAGATGACTAATGAATATGCTAGAACTTGTAAAGAAGTTTTTGAAGTATTAAGACTTACTCCAAAGGCAGAATTAAAATTGATTCCTATTGAAGTTTTAAATAAATTAAAAATAGATTCTAAAAATTATACAGGAAAATACAAACTTGAATTTGATAAAATGGGAGAACCCAAAATATCTCATGAAGCTCAAGTTATGATTTTAAGTATTTATAGAAAATATTTTATTGGAGAAAATGAAAGAAAATATTTAAATAAAAAATTACAACAAAATGATAATCAAAAAGAAATAAAAAAAGTTGAAAACTACAATAATCCTAATGATATTTTTTATAAACCAACAAATCAAACATATGAAAATTTGGATTCTACAGACGGGGAGATAAAAGATTCTTTAGGAAAAGATAATGTTAATAATAACAAAAATACTGAAAATAAATCTTTAATAGTTTCAGAAAATAAAGTAATAATGTTTATTAAGAAGGTATTTGAAAAAATAAAAAATATATTTAAATAAAATTAATACTTTACAAATCAAAAAAATGTGATATAATAGTTCACATAATAAATAAAGCGATTGATTAAGAGCTAAGTAATAAATTAACTTTTTTACAGAGAGTTTATGGTTGGTGGGAATAAACAAAAAGTATTTATGAAATCTACTCTTAAGAGCTGTCTAGAAAACTAGACCGGGTAATTGCAGGTTATAGCGATTATATAGAGATTATAAAATTTTTATGTTTTATAAATAAAGGTGGCACCGCGATAATATCGTCCTTATACAATATGTATAAGGACGTTTTGTTTTTATAAAGCAAATATCGCCCTTTAATTAAAATGTAGGAGGAAATTTTATGGAAAAAGTACAAGTAGGAAGAGTTTACAGACATTTTAAAGGGAATTATTACTTTATTGAAAATGTTGCTTTAGATTCCGAAACAAAAGAAAGAATGGTTGTATATAAACCATTATATCCAAGAGAAGATTCCAGTATATGGGTAAGAAGAGAAGCTATGTTTTTAGAAGAAATTCCAGAAAGACCAGATAATATAACTGGCCAAAAACACAGATTTGAAATTGTAGAAGATCTTTCGATTGATTATACAAAAAAATAAAGGAGTGCAAAAATGGATAAAGTAGAAGTGGGAAAAAAATATAGACATTTTAAAGGTCATATAATAGAAGTAATAGGAATTGCTAAGCATTCGGAAACATTAGAACCAATGGTTGTATATAATCATTTAGGAACAAATGAAATGTGGGCTAGACCAGAAGCAATGTTTTTAGAAGAAACAGATGTAACAAATAAAGCTGGAAATATAACTGGTCAAAAACATAGATTTGAATTATATGAAGGATAAAAAAATAATTAGATTATAGAAGGAGAATATATTATGATAGATATTAAATTATTAAGAGAAAATCCAGAAATGGTAAAAGAAAATATTAAAAGAAAATTTCAAGATCACAAATTAGTTTTAGTTGATGAAGTATTAGATTTAGATAAAGAATCTAGAGAATTAACATTAATGTGTGATGACTTAAGAATGAAAAGAAATGCCATCAGTAAAGAAATTGGTGGATTAATGGCTAAAGGATTAAAAGAAGAAGCTGAAGCTAAAAAAGCAGAAGTTAATGAAATTAATGAAAAACTAGCTGCTAATGAAGGTAGAGAAGAAGAATTAAAAAATGAAATTAAAGAAAGAATGATGAAAATTCCTAATATTATGGATGCTACAGTTCCAATAGGAAAAGATGATACAGAAAATGTTGAAAATGAAAAATTTGGAGAACCAGTAGTTCCAGCTTATGAAATTCCACACCATGCAGATATTATTGATAGCTTAAATGGAATTGATAAAGAAAGTGCAGGAAGAACAAGTGGAAATGGATTCTATTTCTTAATGGGACAAGTTGCAAGACTTCATGAAGCTATGATTGCTTATGCTAGAGATTTTATGATTAACAAAGGATTCACATATTGTATACCACCATTTATGATAAGATCTGATGTTGTTAATGGAGTTATGAGCTTTGAAGAATTAGAAGCTATGATGTACAAAATTGAAGGTGAAGATTTATATTTAATCGGAACAAGTGAACACTCAATGATTGGTAAATTTAAAGGTCAAATATTAAAAGAAGAAGAATTACCAGTGGCTATAACAGGATATTCTCCTTGTTTTAGAAAAGAAGTTGGTTCTCATGGTATAGAAGAAAGAGGATTATACAGAGTTCACCAATTTGAAAAACAAGAAATGATAGTTCTTTGTAAAGCTGAAGAACAAATGGATTGGTATAACAAAATGTGGAGTTATACAGTTGAATTCTTTAGAAGTTTAGATGTTCCAGTAAGAACATTAGAATGCTGCAGTGGAGACTTAGCAGATTTAAAAGTTAAATCTTGTGATGTTGAAGCTTGGAGCCCAAGACAAGAAAAATATTTTGAAGTAGGAAGCTGTTCTACATTAGGAGATGCACAAGCTAGACGTCTTGGAATTAGAGCAAAAGGAGAAAAAGGAAATTATCTAGTTGCTACACTAAATAATACAGTTGTAGCTAGCCCAAGAGGATTAATTGCAGTTTTAGAAAACAATTATCAAGAAGATGGAACAGTAAAAGTTCCAGAAGTATTATGGCCATATATGGGTGGAACTAAAGTATTAGAACCAAAAAAATAGGAGGAGAAAATGTTAATAAAAAATCCAAAGTTTGAAATATCTGCTGTAAGTAAAAAACAATATCCAAAAGGAAATTTACCAGAAGTTGTTTTAGTAGGAAAATCTAATGTTGGTAAATCATCTTTTGTAAATACAATGACAAATAGAAAAAGTTTAGCTAGAACAAGTAATGTTCCTGGAAAAACTCGTCAAATAAATTTTTATAATATGGATGATAAATTCTATTTTGTTGATTTACCAGGATATGGTTATAGCAAAATGTCTAAAGAAGAGAAAGTAATATCTGGAAATTATATTGAAAAATATTTAGAAGAAGGGCAAAATGTTACTTTAATTATTTTATTATTAGATATAAGACATAAACCAACTGATGATGATTTTCTAATGTATGATTATATTTTAAAAAGTAATTTACCTTTTATGGTTCTTACTAATAAGGCAGATAAAATTGCTGTAACTAAAGTGGATAGTGAAGTTGAAAGAATTAAACAAACTTTAGGTATTTCTTATAGCACAATATTACCATTTTCTTCTGAAAGAAAAATTTATATTGATAAAGTTTGGGAAGAAATTGAAAAATATGTAAATCCTGAATAAATTTTAAGTTTTTGAATAAATATAGTAGAGTAGAAGTTTTTAATTTCTACTCTATTTTTTTAAAAATAATAAAAGGAGATATAGATGTATAGTGAGTTTATTAAAGAATTTAAAATTGA
>JAZQTI010000105.1:0-18926 GCA_045630665.1 Candidatus Scatovivens sp. | reverse complement strand
AAAGAACCAAGAAATATAGATTCAATATTACAACATTTGTCATTATTTCAATATTATTTTTATTTTGATAATGTTAGAAGTAATATACCAGTAGAACAAGTTATTGAAAATATTGATGAAAAAAGGTTAACTAAATTTAATTTAAGGTCTGCTCAAAATGATAATTTTAAAGAAGAATTTTTAAAATTAGTAACTGATGATATAGAAGATGTTGAATTTAATTTAGATTTATATGATAGTTCGGATTTTTATTTAGATATAAAAAGAATAACACCAAAAGATAAAACTTATTTCGAAGTAAAAATTAATTATACATTTGAATTTCCAGAAATTTTTAGTGAAGATATTATTGAAGAAGTATTTAATTCAGATATAACAGCTGAAGATAAATTATTTGTTGAATATCCAATGATTGCTAATATAGCTTTAAAAGATGTAATTGTTGGTAATTTTACAAAGAAATATGTTTGTGAATTTACTGTAGAATTATTTACTAAAAAGAAAAAGTTAGATCAATTACTTGATGTTTTAGACAATCAAATGGCACAAGAAAAAGTATTATTTGGAATAAATTATAAAGACTATGTTAATTATAAAAAAGATGTTTTTAGATTAATAAATAAAGGATTTAAATTTGTTTTAAGAACAAATGAAGATATGCCAAAACTAACAAAAGAAGAATTGAGTATGTTAGATGTTTTTGAGGCAATAGTAGTAGATACAAAAGATGTTAATAAAAAATTATACAAAAAAGTAAAAATATTAGAAAAATAAAAAGGATGGGTAGAACATGGATACATATGTAAGATTCTTATATGAATTTTTAGATGCATTTTTTTCAGGATTAAAAACAATATTAACTGGGTTGGTAGAAGGTATTAAACAAATATTTGATATACCTGCTTATATACATCTTATAAAAGAATATAAGAATGATTTTTCAGTACAAGAATGGGTTCTTGTTGCAATTGCTGTTTTAGCAGTTGCTGCAATATTAATTTTAACAATACTTTTAGTGTATTTGATTTTAAGAAAATACATTAGATTTAGAAAAACTGTTGTAGAACAAGAAAGTATGTTAAAAGAAGTTGCTGATTTAAATAAAAGAGTAGAAACAATGACAAAAGAAAGAGAAGAAATTCTTGCTATGAAAGTTTCTCAATTAGGATTAAGTCCTAATGAATCAGCGGAACTTCCTGTTGAAAAAGGTTCTGGAGATAAAAAGAAAGAAGATGAAATTGATCCAGGTGATGGAGTAAGATTTACAAGACTTTCAATTGTTGATAAAAAGTTTGCAAAATATAAAATTCAAAATTACAATAATGATTTCACATTAGAAGAACTTTGTGAAACATTTAGACAATTTGCTGCATCAAGATTACATTTATATTATGCATTACCATTAATTCGTATATTTATAGCAGGTCTTGCATCAACAAAACTTGTTATATTACAAGGTATTTCTGGTACTGGTAAAACATCTCTTGCATATGCTTGGGGAAAATTCTTAAAACATGACTCTTGCGTTGTTTCAGTACAACCGTCTTGGAGAGATAGAACTGAGTTATTTGGATATTTCAACGAGTTTACAAAAAAATTCAATGAAACACAATTATTAGAATGTTTATATACAGCTACATATACTGATGATGTTTATACTGTAATATTGGACGAGATGAACCTTGCCCGTGTTGAGTATTATTTTGCTGAAATGTTATCTATTCTAGAAATGCCAAATAGAGATGAATGGATTATAGAAGTTGTTGCTAGTCCATGGGAAAATGACCCTAAACATATAACAAATGGTAGAATTAAAATACCAGCAAATACTTGGTATATAGGAACAATCAATAACGACGACTCTACATTTATGGTAACAGATAAGGTTTACGATAGAGCGATGCCTATAGACATCAACGATAAAGGTCAAGTGTTTGAAGCTGAAGATACACCACCAATGGATATAAACTTCAGTTATTTAGATAAATTATTTATGCAAGCAAGAGCTGAACATGAAGTTTCAGAAGAAAACTGGAAGAAAATTAATGAAATGGATGATTATGTAATTCAACACTTTAGAGTTGCATTTGGTAACCGTATTGTTAGTCACTTAGGAAAATTCGTTTCTGCATATGTTGCTTGTGGTGGAGATGAAGTTGCTGGAATAGATTACTTTATTGCTAAAAAGATTTTAAGAAAATTTGAGCAATTAAATATTGCTTATATTAAAGATGAAATTGATGGATTTGTTACATTCTTAGATAAAACATTTGGAAAAGGCAAAATGAAAGAATGTATTGAATATGTATTAAGACTAAAGAAATTAGGATAGTGATTATCTTAAGGAGGAAACAGTGGATAAAATATTAGATGTTTTTGAATTGTATGCAGATACAGATAAAAGAAAAATAGATGCATTTAATAATAAGTTATCTTCAAAAATGACTGTAAGAGTAGAAACAGATAAACCAAAACAAGAAGCTTATTGGGTTGAAGTAATGGAAAACACATTAGAGTATTTAGACAATATCCTAAGAAACCCAATGAGACTTATTATCAACGAAGAAGAAGTTGTTAAAATAGAGAAAATAAAAAAAGTTACAGTTGAAGCTATTAAGCATTTATCAAAAAATGCTGGTTTTATTGAAGATGTTACTGAAGATGGTGATGTTCAACCTGGAAAAATGTTGAATGTTTTTAAAGAGGAAACATTTAATACTTATGAAAATAGATTTATATATACATTAATTCAAAAAATGTTATTTATAATCAAAAAAGAAAAGAAAAAATTAATAGAAGATAAAAATGTAACATCAAAAGAATTCAAAAAAATGGATTATCAAGCGAATTCTTATAATGGAAAAAATAAAATAGATATTCAAATTCTTTTAACTGCTGCTTCAGAAAATACAACAGCATTTGATGAAAAACAAGAATTAATTGAAAGAATAAAAATGTTAGAAAAAGAAGTTACAGGACTTACATTATCTCCGACATATCAAGAACTTGAAAAATCACATGTTTCATTAATAACACCACCGCTTAAGAAAACAAACATGATTTTAAAAAATGTTAATTTCCAATATGCGGTTAAATTATGGGACTTTTTGATTAATGAAATGGACACAAAGAAAACAGGAGAAATGGATAATAAAGTAAGAGAGTATAAAGAAAGAGGAAAAGCAAAAAAATATACTGATGAAACTTTTTTACTAGATTATTTAATATTACAAAATGTAGAAAATCCAGAATTAAGAAAAAAACATAAAAAAGAAATAATAGAACAATTAATTGCAAATATGGTTGAAAGAACCATCGATGTAAATGATCAATTAACAGAAGAACAATTGAAAAATTTAGTAAGTAAGCAATATACAATAATAAAATACAAAAAACAAATTACTAATAAAGAAATTCAAGATATCTTCAAAAAACATATTAGTAGATATGTTAGAAAAATAAACGAAAAATAATTTATAATAAAGGGTGAATAATGAAAGAAAAAACTAAAAAAATTATAAAACCAATTGAAAAAATTTTTACAATAATAAAAGTAATATGTGTAATTTTTTTAATAGGATTAATTGCTGTTTTAGCACTTCAAAGATTTTCTAATAACGAAAAAGCGATAGCTGGCTTTAGAGTCTTTAGTGTTGCTACAGGAAGTATGATTCCAAAGTATCAAGTAGGTGATGTTTTACTTGTTAAAGAAACTGAAATTAATGATTTAAAAGTAGGTGATGATGTTACTTATATAGGTGCTGTAGATACTTTTGCTGGAAGAATTGTTACTCACCAAATTATAAAAATTGATGAAACAGAAAGTGGAAAAATATTCCATACAAAAGGTATTGCCAATGAAGTTGAAGATCCTACAATAACAGGAGATCAAATTTTAGGTAGAGTTATATATAAATGTATGTTTATTAGTTTGTTAACTAAGTTAATGAATAATATGACAGCATTTTATATTGTATTTATAATACCTTTTGCTATATTAATCTTCTTGCAATTTAAAGATTCTGCTGATGAAAAAAGACAAAATTTGAAAGATGAAGAATCTGATGATGAGTATGAAGATGATGATGACGAGTATGAGGATGACGACGAAGACGATGATGAAGAAGATGACGAGGAAGAATAAAGTAGTTATTCATTAAATTAAGAGAGGAGCTATTATGGATTTTCAAGACCTAGACCAAGTGCTTTGTAAAGAATTAGAAAATGAAATTCTTTATAGTGCAATTGAAGAAGATTATGAAAAGAAAATAAAAAAAGATAAAAGACGAAGAAAATCAAAAACTAGTAGAAAAAATGATACATATGCTGTAACTACTTTGAAATCTGGACTAAAAATAAAAACAGTATTGCTTTTATTACTAACATTGATTGTTAATACATATGCATGGTTTATATATATTTCAACTGTTTCCATGGATATGTTAATGCATGTTAAAGATTGGAGTTTTGAACTTTCTAATGGTGAACAAACTGAAAACTTTGAATTTAATGTTGAGCAAATATATCCAGGAATGGATTTCGTTGATTTTCAAATAAATGCTAAAAATAGTGGTGAAACAGGAGCAGATCTTTCTTGTGAAATTCTTACATTAAAAGTTTTAGAAGAAGAATATATTGCTGGTAATACATACATTGACGAAGATGGTAGTGAAAAGACGTATACTTCTGATGATTTGTTTGAAATACTAACTAATTATCCATTTAAAGTTCAAGTATACTTTGGAGATAATCCATATAATGGAACTCCATTACCTATGCCAACAACTGGAGAGGTAGATATAAGATTTACTGTTGATTGGCCATATGAAACTGGAGATAATGCATCTTCAATTGCAACAAATGACGCTATAGATACATATTATGGAGAAGCAGCTCATCAATTTATGATAGATCATCCAGATGAAGACTCTATAAGAGTACAAATGAAGATAGTTGCTGTACAAAATAATGATATATAGATAACAAAAAAGACATATTGAAAAATATGTCTTTTTTATTTTATTAAACTTAAGTTAGAGTAAATTAATTTAATTATGGGGCAGTTGTTAATAATTGAGTAACAGATAAATTAACTGGAATTGTTGCTGGTAAATTTTGTTTATAAGCAGCAACATCGTTGAAATTGTTTAAATAATTATCGTCTTCATCATACCATTCAACTGTAAAGTTAAAAGTATTTTTTACTTCAACAGATAAATCTGATGGTGGAATAACAGTTCCTGTTATTGAGGTTTGAGTAAGTGGAATTTTTATTTCTTCTCCACTATTAATTGAATAAGATGTTACTCTAAAATCTTGAATTCTATCAGTAGGGATATCTAAATTAGTATTATTTAAAAATACATTTGTCATATCAAAGTCCATTTCATTCATTGTTGCTAATGTTAATGTAAATGTTTTTGTTTCGTGTAATGCAAATACTTCGTTTGATGTTAAATTTATTGTATTGTTTGTGATTGTATATGAATCAAATCCGTTAATAGAACAACTATCAGCAACTAAAGTCTCTGGAATATCGAAAACTAAATTCCAAGGATTAAATTCTGAAATATCATTTGTTATATTAAATGTAATATTATAAAAGTATGGAGTTGTTGAATTATCTCCAGGAGTAACGCTATTTATTTTAAAAGAACGGCGTTCTGTATTTAAAAAAGAAATTTTGTATTCATAAGGAAGATCTGTTCCTGTAGATTCTAATTCTAAACTGAATGTTCCTTTTGAAGTAGGAACTACAACACCTTGTGCTGCATTAGGATTTTCTTTATATTCAATTTGTATATCCTCAGAAAAATCAGCTTTATTTTTTATTGATTCGTTATTTAATTTTATGTTCCATCTGGATATATTTAATTTTGAACTACTCATAGATTCTGTTATATATTTTGAATATGTGTTTCTAATAATTAAGAAAGCCATTATCAAAATTAAAACTAATAATAAAATTTTAAAGGTTTTATTTTTCATATTTAAATCTCCAATTAAATTTTCTAATTAGAATAAAAAATGTACTTTGTTAAATAAATGTAAAGAAACAGTAAATAAAATTTAAAAATAAATTTACTAAAATTTACCAAATTCAAACTACTAATATAGTGCATTTTTAATGATTTTATCATAGCTGTTTTTTTTAGTCAATTGAGTTATAAAATGTAACATATATGTGAAAAAAATGTAAAATTAATGTAATTGAGTATGTAATATGGTTGTGTTAAAATTATACTAAATTAGAGAATATGCAAAATTCAATATGTATGTCTAATCTAAAAATAGCTTAATCTATAGGAGGTGAGGTTGTTCAAATGACAAAGTTTGAATTTAATACAACCTCTAATAAAATCTATAAAAGAGATTTTAGAATAAGATTGATTAGATTGGCACTACTTATTTTGCTAATGTTTCTTATTGTATTATATTTTATTTTGTCAATCGTTTATGATACAGGTAATTTTACCGTTATCCTAGACGAAAACTTAAGTTGGCAAAAAGGTATAGTTATATATGAAAGATTAAACGAAAAAGTTGTGTCGAGAAGATTAGAGGCTACAGGAATTGATGGTATGGATAATATCTCAATAAATTGGTTGCCAGATAATCTTGATACTGAAGCCGAAGGTTCTCATAATGGGGATAATTATATTGCTTATACCTTTTATGTAGAAAATGAAGGCAAAGAAGACATCAATTATTGGTATTCAATTTTAGTTGATGATGTTATTCTAAATGTAGATGAAGCAATAAGAGTTATGGTATATTTAAATGGAGAACAAACTGTGTATGCTAAGTTAAATGGCTCTACAGAAGAACCAGAAGAAGGTACTAAAGCTTTTTATTCCGATGATACTGTAATGTTAGAATCTAGACAGAATTTTGCACCAGGTGATATTGATAAAATAACAATAGTTATATTTATCGAAGGAGATGATCCTGATTGCACAAATGCATTACTTGGTGGAGAAATGAAAATGCATATGGACATTACAGAAGAGCATATTAATTAATTAATATTAGGAGGAAAGATATGAAGAAAAACACAAAAGTAAGTAAAAAAAGACTTAATAGTTTATTGATGATCTTGTTGTTAACAGCTGTACTTTTAATCATGTCTACTTATGCTTGGTTTACAGCCAATAGAACTGTAAAAATTGATGCACTTGATGTAACAGTTGCAACATCAAGCGGTTTACAAATATCTGCTGATGGTATTACATGGAAAACAGTTCTTGAAAAAACTGACATTACAGATGCATATGTAAACTACCCATCTTCAGTGAACCAATTGCCAACATTAATGGCTCCAGTTTCTTCAGTTGGAACATTAGATGGAAGTGGTCACATGGAAATGTTTTATGGAAATGTAGCTGCAGATATGGATGTAGGTAGTGCTACATATAGTGAATATTTGTTAACAACAACAAAACAAACTGATGTTGCATCAAATACTGTAACAACAACAGGAGAATTTGATAAAGGATACTATATGGCGTTTGATGTATTCCTAAAAGTAGAAGAACCAGCAGCTAATTTATATATGTCTGGTGCTGTAACAGAACCTGTAACACAAAAAGGGTTAGCTAATGCGGCTCGTGTTGGTGTTATTAAAAGTGCAAATTCAGTTGCAACAGATTCTACAACAGCAGCTATACAAGGAATTTCAACAGCAGGTGGTTCTGTAATGTTATGGGAACCAAATGCTGATACACATACTCAAAACGGTGTTAACAACGCGGCAGCTTTGGGATGGGGAGGATCTTTAACAGCAAACTCTGGAAATGCACCTGTAACATACGATGGTGTAAAAGCTGAAGTTAGTAAGGTAGTTTTAAAAGATGCTACTGCAGCTAAAGACGGAGCATCATTTGCAACAGTTAGTCCAACTTTCGTAACAAATTCTGGTGCAATACCAAGTATGACAGTAACAGGAGGATTAAGTTCTGGTATAACAAAATTCAGAATTTACTTCTGGGTTGAAGGACAAGACGTAGACTGTGAAAATAATGCATCAGGTACAGATGTTCAATTAGATATGAGCTTTAGCTTAGATCCAATTGTATAGAATTTTTGTTAAATATAAAAGCGATAGAATTTTCTATCGCTTTTTTGTTTTTATAATGATAAAAAATAATGATAAAAAACAATTAAAAAAAATCAAAATTAATACTTGAAAAAACTTGAAAAAACTAATTTTTCATTTGTATTACAAAATGCAAAAAAGCTTTAATTTTGAATACTTCTATGATAGAATATGAATGTAAAATATTAAAAATGGGAGTATTAGAATGACTAGAAAAACTAAGAGAAGACTAAATAATAAAGCAAAAGTACTTATAACAGTGGTTATAGTGGCCATCTGTCTATTTGTGCTACATAAATTTGATTTCTTTACAAAATCTGATGAAACAAATATAACTACAGTAAATTTTGTAGATTTGAAATCAGGAACAAATATGGAATATGATTTAGAGTATTTCCAAGATGAAAATAATAATTCATATATTATTTTACCAGAAACAATAAATGGATATTATACTTCAAGTTTTCAAATAACAGCAGAAAATCCAATTGCTTTATTTAATAATTCATTGCTTGAAGAAACAGATGATTTAGATTCTCAAAATACAGCATCAAATGAAATAAATAATACAAATTCTCAAGAAAATATTTCTGAACCAAATTCTAGTACAACAAATAATGAAAATTCTAATACTAATACAATAAAAGATGAAACACCTGTAGTAGAAAAAAATAATACAGACAACCAAACAGAAACAACAAATACTATTTCAAACACAGTTAATACTAATACAATTAATAATCTTGAAAACACAAAAAATGAAATAACAAATACAATTGTTGATAATCAATCAAATGTAATAAGTGATATTTCAACAATGTCTTTAGAAAAAAATAATGAAACAAATACAATAAATCCAGAAGAACAAATTGCTACAATGTCATTAGAATTTGAAGATGATGAATCAAAAGATTCTAATACTATAACAAATAATGTAGTAGAAAATACAGTTGTAGAAAGCACAAATACAGTAAGTGTAGAAAACACTGTTGTAGAAAATACAATTAGTACAGAGTCTACACCAAAAACTGAAGCAGATAATTTAAAAACTGATGTAATTGAAAATGTAGAAAATATATCTACTGAAAATCATTTAACAAGCACATTCGCAAATAATGGAATTATGACAGCTGAAATTGAAGATGCAACATTTAGACCAGGCGAGAAAATATATCTAGATGCTGAAACAATCGCAAATGGAAACGCAACAATAGATGTTACATTAGAT
Organism: Candidatus Scatovivens sp.; assembly: GCA_045630665.1. Classification (GTDB taxonomy): domain Bacteria; phylum Bacillota; class Clostridia; order TANB77; family CAG-508; genus Scatovivens. The sequence goes on along the minus strand of JAZQTI010000105.1, from coordinate 9,603 downwards.
ACAAAAGATGTTAATGGGGTAACTTTATATAATAGAATTATTAATTCAACAAAAGAGGTTAGTAGTTCAGATGTAGTTACAGAATCATATATCTTAGATATAAAAGGATATATTCCAAAAGATTATTATTTAAATATGGCTGTTTTAAATAATAATTCAGTTGCAGAAAAAATAAGTGGAGTAGAAGAATTTGAAGAAGCATCAATACTTCTTGGATTAGATATTACAATTACAGATGGAACAAATACTTATAATCCTAAAGATTATCAAGAATTTGTAATAGCAACATTAACTTCTGAAACACATTTAAAAGATAAAATTACAAATTCATCTGTTCAAATTCTTCATTTTGAAGAAACAGAAACTGAAGAAAAAATTGAAAAAATTGTAGCAACAGAAAAAACAGAAAACTCTGTAAAATTTATAACAGATGCATTTTCTGAATATGCTGTTATTGCATATCCAGCAATTTTACCAGATTCTGTAACAATAGATGATTATACTTCTGATTATAATTATTATATGGGAAAAAATTATACAGATAATGTTAATGGAACATATAATGAAACATATTCAGATGCAAATTTAGCAAAAGTAAATATAAATTATTATTCATATGATCCAAATAAGAACCCAAAAGGAAATAATGATTTAGAAATTACAAATCCAACTTGGGCATATCGTTCAATGGCAGCATCTGGCACATATAATAATTATACTGTAAGATTAACAATTAATGCTCCTGCGGGAAAAACAATAGATCCCCAAAAAAGTTGGTATATGGAATTAACATCTCCTAATACTGCATTTTCGTCAACACAAACAAGAACAGTAAATCAAAATGTTTTATCAAGTGTTGCGGTAGATACAGAAAATAATGTTTCAACAATAACAATGACAGGTAATGACCTTTCTGGATGGACAGAAACAACTAAAGGAAAAACATATACAGTAGATTTAGTTTTTTCATTCTCAAATAATACAACAGTTAATATGAATAATGCAACAAACTTAAAAGTAACAGTAAATGAAAAAATATTAGTTGGTTATGTTTCTGCTGCTGAAGATGAAAGACAAATGCTATTTTCTTATATTAAATGTTTACCAATAGATGCTTCTGGAAATGTGACTGTAGAATTAATAGATAATCCTTATATGGATAGACCTGCAGGTTATGGATTCAATGGTTGGACTTCACATCAAGGAGATATAAATTTTACAATAAATAATGACACAAAACTTCAAAAAGCTACAATAAATACAAATGGTGCGAAAGAAGTAACTCTTGATTTATACGTAAATTGGTCAGAAGCTTTTGTTGTATTTGTAAATTATTCTTCTGGAAATAACTCGAGAGATGGATTAACTCCAGGCACAGCTGTAAAAGATTGGAATACGGCTGCAGGAAAATTTACAAACTCTACTAGAAAAACAATAACAAATGCTTCAAGTAGAGAAGTAAATATAATTGTTATAACAGGTGGAACTGTAACTGGATTTACAAATATTCAACCAGGGCTTACAATAACAAGTTTGTATGACGGGGTTGATTATAGAAATAGAACCGCTATATGGAATCCAGGTGGAAATATTTCAACAAATAATTATGATTTACAATTAGATTTCTTAAATATAACTGGAAGTAATAGTTACACAAGTACAACAACAACTAGCGCTATAACAAGAAATCTTGTGGGGTATGGAAGAAATATTAGAATTGGTAGAGGAATGACACCTATTGATGCAGCAGAAGAAAGAACAACATTTGCTCAAATACAAGGTGGACCAAGATCAAATGTTAGTAGATCATATAGATTAGTAATTGAAAGTGGAAAATATGCGAATATTCAGATGGGAGTTGCTGGAGGTAGTAATACATCATATACATATACATCTTCAGGAACAATGGTATTTGGTTGTGACTATGACAGAATAAAAAATGAAAATAGTAATTTAAGAATGTATAATAGAGCTGCATCAAGATCTGCTTCTGGAACTATTACATCTAAAGATGCAGGAGAACCAGTTCACAAAATAATTATAAAAAGTGGTACTTTAGGAGTAGATGCATTTAACGATAAAGCTGATAGTTATGAATTCTCAGGTGTATATATTGGAGGGCACTCTTCTGGAATTGATAATAATGATAGAATTATGATTATAGAAGGTGGAAATATTGCTAACCTTATTGGTGGACTTGCAATTCAAGAAAGTCAATCAGTTAATACAAGACCGAGAACATATATTTATATGAAAGGTGGACATGTTCAATATATAGTTGGAGGTGCAGGGGTTTCTACTACAAGAGGGCAAAGAACTATTCAAGTAACTGGTGGTTCTGTTGCATATAGTGTTGCTGGTGGTTCAAATGGAGTAACAGCTGGAAATAGTGGTTCTTCAAATCCAACAGGTCAATTGGAGGGGGATTCACTTGTTTATGTTGGGGGAAATGCACTTATAGGTACAGAACTTGGAAGTGTAATGTATGATGTTGAAGCTGGCTGTGTATTAGGTGCAGGAAATGGAAATAACACATTACCAGAGACTGCTGGAAAGGTAGATAATTCACATGTAATAATAGACGGAGATGCTGTTATTACTAATAGCGTATATGGTGGTGGAAACTTTGGTGTTGTAGGAAATAATGGAGCTGGTTATTTAAATTCTGCAGAAATAGTTCCAATATCAGTAGAATATATAAATAATACCAATATTTCTACAACAGAACATTATATGATAGGAACTGGTATAAATGAAGGACGATTTTTAGCATATAATGGTTCTAGTTTTGAGTCAGGAGCTTATAATAGTGGATCATCTCCAATAGGCGCTGATGATTGGATTTTAGAAACCGCTCCTAATGGTAGATATTATTTAAAAAGTTATTCTGAAAATAAATATGTAACATTAACACCAAATTATAGAAGAGAAAGAGTTCAAACTGGTAGAAATTCATATGTAAATGATGCGATAGTTGAATTTTTAGGTTTTACAATAACTCTTACTGATGTACCAACATCAACATTTACTGTTACAAATTCAGGAAATGCCAAGAGAATAAATCATACTCATTCATATACAATATATACTAGAAGATCTAATTATGGTTATTTTAGTGCACAAAATGTAAATTCAAATAATTATGTTGCACCTGCTCAAAATGGAGGTTTTTCTCAAAATGCAACAAATGTATATTTATTAAAATTTAGAGATGTTGAAAATAATGGAAATGAAACAGAAGTAACAGAAAAAGCTGATGCAAGAACTGTTGTAAATATAGATATTTATGGTGGAACAATACAACAAAATGTATATGGAGGAGCTAATCAAAATAATATTCTAGGTTCTGTTGATATATATATGGAAGATGGAATTGTAGAAGGAGCTATACATGGTGGTTCTAATGATTCTGGAACTGTTGATGGTGCTGCTATAATAAATGTAAAAGGTGGAACTTTAGGAAAACAAACAACAAGTACAGATGTATTATTTGGTGGAGGAAAAGGTAGTGATACAAGAGTTACGCAAAGAACTTTATTAAACATTACAGATGAGAAGAATAACTTAAATATATATGGAAGTATATATGGTGGAAGTGCTTTAGGAAGAGTTTCAGCAAGTTCTACATTAAATATAAATGATATATTAACAAATACTAATAAAATTTTAATTAATGGAAATATATTTGGTGGAGGAAGAGGAGATTCAACTGTAGCTGCATTAACTGGTGGAAAAGTTACGGTTAATGTAGATGGTGGTACATATTCTTCTACAAGTGTATTTGGTGGATGTAATGAAAGAGGTATAATTTTAAATAATATACTAGTAAATATAGGACAAAATTATGCTACAAGAGTTGCAAATGTATATGGTGGTGGAAACAATGCAGCAATTATTGGTTCTACCAATAGTGACTATGTATATTTATATAGAAATGCTACTGTTGAAAAAGCTTTCAATGGTGGAAACAATGCAGGAATAATACCAAATAATACAATAACACCAAGAGCTATATATGCAATTGGTGCAAAAGTTGGAGAATTATATGGTGGTTCAAATAATTCGGGTAATTTAACTCAAAGTTTTGTATATGTTTCAGAAGGTGCTACAATTACAAACCTATATGGAGGTGGTTTTGGTGAAAATGCTAAAATTACAGGAAAAACAACAGTAGATATAAAGAATTCTACAGTTGAAGATTGTGTATATGGTGGTGGTAATGCTGGTTCTGTTGGAGCAGATACAGATGTTGATATAACTGGTTCATCAATAGGAAATATTTATGCTGGAGGAAAAGGACAAACTGCAGATGTTACAACAAATACAGTAGCAGATATCACAAATTCTACTATAAATGGAAATGTATATGGTGGAGGAAATGATGGAGCAGTTGGTGGATTTACTGATATAAATATACAAGGTACTAATATTGGTGGTTCTGTATATGCAGCAGGACAAGGTAAAGATGCAGAAGTTACTGGATATACATTATTAGAAATGTCAAATTCTTATGTTGTTAATGATGTATATGGTGGTGGAAACAATGGTGCTGTAAAACAATATACAGATGTTAATATTACAAATTCTGAATTTGGAAATTTATATGCAGGCGGACAAGGTGAAACTGCTATAGTAAGTGGAAACACAGATGCAAGTATAAAAGATTCTACTGTAAATTATAATATATATGGTGGAGGAAATGCTGGACAAGTAGTAGGAAATACCATTATAAATGCTGAAACAACAACTGTTGGTGATTCAGTATATGGTGGTGGAAAATCTGCTAATGTAAATACTGCTAATGTAACAATAAAAAATTCACAAATCGGAAAAAATATATATGGCGGTGGAGAAGAAGGTGCTGTTGTTGCTGAAGTAAATAATAAGAGTACTAGTGTTACAATAGAAGGCTCTGAAGCAAAAAATGTCTTTGGTGGAGGAAAAGGTACTGGAGCATTAGTAAATGGTACAACATCAATAAGCGTAGTTTCATCAAATATAAATAAAGCTGAAGATAAACAAGGAAATGTCTTTGGTGGTGGTGATAAAGGAAGTGTTAATGGAAACACTATTATAAATATATCTGAAAATACTAATATTGCTGATTCTGTATATGGTGGAGGAAACGAAGCTGATGTAGAAGGAAATACAAGTATAGCTGTAGATGTATCAAATGTTTCAGGTGATGTATATGGTGGAGGAAACGCTGGTGCAGTTGGCATGAGTTCTGCAGTATCTATTTTAGGAACTAATGTTGGTAAATCTGTATTTGGTGGTGGAAATCAAGGTGCTGTGCTTGGAAATACAACAGTGCTCGTATCTGCATTAGATGTAGAAGGTACAAAAAATATTTCTATTGTAAATGAATCAATATATGGTGGTGGAAATGAAGCTAATGTTAATGGAACAACAGTTACAGTTTCAAATGAAACTACTACTCAAAACATATATGGTGGTGGAAACCAAGGAGAAACACTTCAAGATACAGTTGTATTAGTAGATAATGCAATTATAAATAACAATGTATATGGTGGTGGTGCAGGATCAACAAATGCGGCAGATGGAACAAAAGGACAAGTTGGTGGAAATGTTACATTAAATGTTAGTAACAATACACAAATAAATAATAATGCATTTGGTGGTGGACAAGGTGTTACTGCTATAGTTAAAGGAAATATAGATTTTAGATTTTTTGAAGGAAGTTCTGTTAAAAACGATTTATATGGTGGAGGAGATAACGGACAAGTTAATGGAACAACAAGTGTATATATAACTTCAAGTTCTGTTGGTGGAAGTGCTTATGCAGCTGGAAATGGTGCAAATGCAAAAGTTCTACAAAACTCATATATTTTAGCAGAAGGAGCAACAACCATAGGAAAGAGTATTTTTGGTGGTGGAAATGCTTCTGAAACTGGAACACTTACAACCACTGAGGTAAATGGCAATTTAGTTGAAAAAGGTAATGCACTTACAATTGTTGATATAGCTGGTGCTGTTGTTGGAGAAAATGTATATGGTGGTGCAAACTCTTCAGTAATTAATGGAAGCACAGTAACAAATATTGGAGTAAATGCAATTAATGAGTATTATGATGAAGAAAAAGGATTTGAAATTGGTAAAATCGAAATAAATGGAACTGTCTTTGGTGGTGGTGAAAACATGGATTTAACCAGTGACGATTTCAACTATGATGCCATAAGTGTTACAGAAACAATTCTTATAAATATAGATGGTAAAGGTTATGAAACTTCAGCCACAGATCCAAATACTATTAATATTTACAAAAGTATATTTGGTTCTGGAAATGCATCAAGTGCTAGACAAAATGGTGATATTAATATAAGAAATTATGGAACAATTGATAAACCGAAAAGAGGAGTATCTGTACAAAGAGCTACAAATGTTCTTATTGATAAATCATCACTTTTATTAAGTGGTACAACAGATAGAAACAATGAATTCGTAACAGAGTATTTCTCGTTTAACCGTATTGCTTCATTAAAAATAAAAAATAATACAACTCTTTATATGTTATATGGTGCTAACTTACTTTCTAAATTTGAAAGTATGGTTGGAGAAGATGGATCAGAAGTTTATGCAGAAGTTGATATTATAGATACTGTTGTAGGTTCTGACGGAAATACATATGAAGTAAGAAATGGATATATATATGACGCTTTTGACAATGTAAAATATTACGTAAAATCAGGCGCAATTTATGAACCAACAAAAAATGCTGGTGATGAAGATGAAAAAATAGCAGATATTGTTGAAAATAGAAGAGCAACATCAGCAACATCAAAAAATGTTGATAACAGAATTTATATGTATTCAGGAAGAAACTTTAATATTTCAAATTCTGAGTATGTAACATCTGAATTTGGTGATGTAAAAGGCATGACTTTCTTTGGTATATTTAAATCTAGTCAAGCCGAAGAAGCTCCAGAAGAACCAGAAGGGGAACCAGAGGGAGAACCAGAGGGAGAACCTGAAGGAGAACCTGAAGGAGAACCAGAGGGGGAAGGAACTGAAGAAAATAAAGAATCAACAGTACATACAGGAATGTATGCTGCAAATTATACTGTAGGAAGTTCAATAGATTGGGATGATAGAGATTTCACAAGATCTTATGTATTAGGACTACATCAAAAGAATCCAGAACAAGATATAACAAAAGATGGATTTTATACAGTATATGAACAACTAACATTTGAATTAGGAGACGATCAAGTTTTAACAGAAGAAATATATGATGCAACATCATATTTGAGTTACATTGATCCTACACCAGAAGAAGATGCGTACTACATGTGGTATGCTGGACCAGATGAAGAAATATTCTACTATACAATAAACTTAGTTGCTACAAAGCACTCTACACTAGGAACAAAAGAGTTATCGCTACATGGTATTTCTTATGAAAATGCAACACTTGAAATGACAAGTTTTGATGCTGCTTTAATTGAAGGAGTTGGTTTATATGATAAAAATACAATTCCAAATATTAATACAGATCCTGTTGCAGCAAATAATAATTATGGATTAACAATGAAAACTGGTAATACTGGTTGGAGTATGGTTGGTGCAACAGATTTTACTGCAGATGCACTTACAGAAGATAACAATATTGTTAATTCACAATATTTTGGAACAACTAAATATACGATAGAAAATTTAAAAACAACACCATTGTTTAACTTCTATTTCTATCATTCAAACAATATAAAAGAAAAAAGAGATTTGGGAACATGTCAAATAAATATGAAATTATCATATTGGAAAGATGCATTAAATCGTGGTAATGCAAAAGTTATAATTGACGTAGTATTATCTTCTGATATAACTGATGAGGTTGGTTATAATGGTGCAATTACTCCAGGTTCGCAATATGATTTGTTCACAACTTCTGTAACAAATGTTACTACAAAGAGTAGTTTCTCAACATATTTCGAACTTGCACAAGAAGACTTTATGGAAATAGAAAATATAGAAAAATACTATGAAGATTCTTATAGAGTATTTACAACAGAATATGCATTTCCAGAAGGAACTACAATTACGATGATTGATAGATGGAATAAAAATAATCCAGAATATTACTATTATACAGTAACTGCTGGAGATTACAGTGCTAAGAAAGTTGAATATAAATTCTCTGATTTTAGAACAATGGGAAGTTCAAATGAGAAATATAAAGAAAAAGAAGTTAGAGAAAATTATTATATAACTGAAAATGGAATAAATTATCAGTATGAAAACTTTATCTTTATAGTGAATTTCGAAAATGCAAACTTTACTGATATTGTAGAGGGGCAATCTTTAATAACAAAAGATCAACACTTTAGAATTTACTTAAAAGCTGATGATCCAGAGACTAATAGAACAGAAATATTATTTGGTTTATTAGATGCTCAAATTGATGCAATGGTTTATGGTATTTATGATACTGAATCAACTATTGAAATAGAAGCTGATTTAAATAAAAGAAGAGCTTTTTTAGGAAGTGAATTATTACTAGATGTTGATACGATATATAATGTAAAAAAAGGTGAACAATCAGTTATAATTTATGATACAAGGTATTTTGATAAAAAACTTGGTATTAAGATAACATTCTTTGAAAAAAATGATGATGGTGATTATGAAGTTGTAAATGGAGCAGATTTACTTGGAACATATTTTGAATTAAATAAAGAAAGATATTATCCAAGAGCAGATGGAACTACTAGAATTAAGATTGCTGAATTGGTTTCAAACGCATCATCTACAATTAAAATAGTAACAGAAAACAGTTCTATTTCGACTGGTGAATATCAAATTAAAGTAGAAAGTTTTGGTTCTGCTGATGGTATTTATTATGGTATAGAGGCATCTGATTCGACTGTAGTAAATGTAGAAATTATTAATGATTCGTTTGGATTGAATTCAACACTTCCTGAAAAACAAACAATTATAGATAAAACTACAGGATATACTTTAGATGACGATGGTTTCACATCTAAAGATGGTGAAAATAAATTAGACTTTAAAGTGGAGTATTTATCTGGTCTTAATAATCCTTATATAACAGTTTCGCTATATAGAAGAAATTATGATGAGAATATAGATAATCCTTATGATAATACGTATACTAAAGTTGATTTGGCTGATTATGTAAGTGATACTTTAGAAGCTCCTGTTGAGATAAATCAAGATTATACAGCTGATGATGAAGAATTTATACAATCTATAAAACAATTTGATAAAGAGTATAAAGCTTTAGATGAAGCTACCATAGATGGAGCCGTTTCAGATGAAACTATTTCAGTAACATTAAATAAAAATTATACTTTAAAAGATAATTTAGTTTCTGGAACATATAAAGTTGTATTTACTTTATATGATGTTTCTGAAGAAGTTGCTTACAAACAAGAGACTGATAAGAATGGAAATATAACAGAAAAACCATTTAATGTTAATGAATATGCATATATAGGAGATACATTCTCTTATATAATCATAAAATAATTTAATAACTATACTGGCTGATATTTATATCAGTCAGTATAGGTTAAATTTGTAACATAAATATAATAAAAAAATATATAGACTTGTAAATATTAT
>JAZQTI010000104.1:0-10678 GCA_045630665.1 Candidatus Scatovivens sp. | reverse complement strand
TTTAATCATTAGTTTTTTTATTATTCATTTATCTTATTCGTGCGTAAGCAGTTAATATTATATAACATATTATGTAAATTTTCAATATTTTTATTACTTATAATTATTCTAATTTCTTATATCAACAATTTCAGTACATTCCACCATTTTTTATAAAATTCAAAACACCTAGCTTAAGCTAGGTGTTTTTTCTTTTTTAGAACATTATTTTTTCTTCAATATAAGATTTTACATCTTCTATTTTTATTCTTATTTGTTCCATTGTATCTCTATCTCTTACTGTTACACATCCATCTTCTAAAGTATCGAAATCTATTGTTACACAATATGGTGTACCAATTTCGTCTTCTCTTCTATATCTTTTTCCTATACTTCCAGCTTCATCATAATCGCACATAAAATATTTAGATAATTCTGAATAAACTTCATCTGCTTTTTCTGATAATTTTTTAGAAAGTGGTAATACAGCTACTTTGTATGGAGCTAAAGCTGGATGTAATTTTAATACTGTTCTTACATCTCCTTCTCCTACTTCCTCTTCATAATAGCTATTGCACAAGAATGCAAGTGTTACTCTATCAGCTCCTAGTGATGGTTCTATACAATATGGTATATATCTTTCATTTGTTTCTGGATCAAGATATGTCATATCTTCTTTAGAATGATTTTGATGTTGTGTTAAGTCAAAATCAGTTCTATCTGCGATTCCCCATAATTCTCCCCATCCAAATGGGAATTTAAATTCTATATCTGTTGTTCCATTACTATAATGTGGTAATTCTTCTGGTGAATGATCTCTCATTCTCATATTTTCTTCTAACATTCCTAATTCTAATAACCAATTCTTACAGAATTCTTTCCAATATGCATGCCACTCTAAATCTGTTCCTGGTTTACAGAAAAATTCAAGTTCCATTTGTTCAAATTCTCTAGTTCTAAATGTAAAGTTACCTGGTGTAATTTCATTTCTAAATGATTTACCTATTTGTGCAATACCCATTGGCATTTTTCTTCTTGTTGTTCTTAATACATTTTTAAAGTTTACAAATATACCTTGTGCTGTTTCTGGTCTTAAGAAAATTTCTGATTTAGCATCTTCTGTAACACCTTGGAATGTTTTGAACATTAAATTAAATTTTCTGATATCTGTAAAATTATGTTTTCCACATGTTGGACAATTAATATTGTTATCATCCATAAATTTTATCATTTCGCTATCTGACATTCCATCAGCAATCATATCTTTTCCGTTATCATGAGCCCATTCTTCTATAAGTTTATCTGCTCTGTGTCTTGTTTTACATTCTTTACAATCTATTAATGGATCTGAAAATCCTCCAACGTGTCCAGATGCAACCCAAGTTTGTGGATTCATAAGAATTGCTGCATCTAATCCTACATTGTATTTAGATTCTTGAACGAATTTTTTCATCCACGCTTTTTTTACATTGTTTTTTAATTCAACACCAAGTGGACCATAATCCCAAGTATTTGCTAATCCTCCATAAATTTCAGATCCTGGATATACATATCCTCTTGATTTGCATAAACTAACAATTTTTTCCATTGATTCTACCATAATAAAAACCTCCTCTTTATTTTTTCTGTAAGAATAATGGTAACCTTCCTTACAGTTTTTTTCTAAGGAGTAAAGCTTTTATATAAAACAAAAAACTTACATCCTTAGCATAAAGCTAGGGACGTAAGTTCAACATACGCGGTTCCACCCTAATTGGTATTTATAATACCCACCTTAATTTATGTCACTCCAAAGTTCCAAAATACACTAGTTCATGTTTGCTTCTCACTATCGCAAACTCACTGTAAATCGCTGTATGTGTATTTCCTCTTTTTCATCGCGACTCATATTATGTAATCTATTTTACAACAGATTATTTCAAAAGTCAATTAAAAATTTATATTTTATTTTTTATTTCTTATCACAAATTTATACGCTTTAAAATATCTTTTATAATTTTTGAAAACTTTTTATAGTTTTTGAAAATATTTTTATAAATTATTCAACAACAATATCATCAAAAGAAACATATTCTTCTATTTCTTTATTATCTATATCTATTTTTGAACGTTTGTTATTTTCTTTTCTTATTCTAATTACTTTTTTTGGATTTTTTTCAAATAATCCATTTAAATCTCTTGGATCATCATCTATAAATATTCCATTTGTATAATCTAAATCTAATAAGAATTTATATTCAGCTGTTACTATTATTCCATCAAAATATTTCATAATACCTGAACCCATTAATTTTTTCAATTGATATTCTTGATTTGTTTTTGGAATATATGTTAGTACAAATATTTTATGTCCTTTTTCTTTTAGTCTTTCTAAAAATCTAACAGCATCTTCAAATACTATTTCACTTCCATTATCAATAACTGCCTTTACAGCATCAACAACTGAAATCGGATCAACCTCATATTTTTTACCCATTTTTTCTGCATGTGTAAAAATATTATCTAATGTTGAATTAAAATTATCTTTAGCATCTTGAGTAACTGTTTCTATATCTTTTCCTGTAAGTTCACCTATTTTTTTACCTATTGCTGCTATCATTAAACTTGTAAGTTTTGCTGTTTCATATAAAGTATTATCAAAATCTAAATAATAATTCATTTTATTCTCCTTTTTATTACATTTTTCTTCATCATTTTACTTATAACACACTATTATCTTATATTCAATAAATTATTTGTAAAATAATGTTAAAAAATATATTTTTTATCAAAAATTATTATGAAAACCTTTTTTTATATTGTGGATAACTGTGGATAATGTGGATAACTCTGTGAATAACTTATATATCAACATTTTTTCGACATATTTTATTCACAACTTTTTTTTGTGTGGAAAAATAACTACTTATCAACTTTTTTATGTGCACAGTATATCTGTTCGGTTAACATCGTTCTTATCCTTTATTTATTAATCAAATCAATTGTTTTGTTTTTTTGCCAACAAAACTCTTTATTTTTTATTTATTCTATTCACATTTTTTCCGTTTTATGTTATATTATATGTTGAATTTTATATTAATTATGAACTAATTACATAATAATTTTGTTATTATGTTTTTTTATATTATTTATAGTATTGAAAGGAATACCAATGAAAGAAAAAATAAAACAGAAACTATCTAGTTTTTGCAAAGTTACAAAATTAGATAAAGTCCCTGGCAAACTAAAATCTTTTGCCAAATTTTTAAAACTTGACAAATTATTAAATAAATTAATTACTGTTTTCAAATTTTTAAAATTAGATAAATTAGTAAATAAGTTAAAAAAAGTTGATAAAGAAATCTATAAAAAAATTTTTATTTTGATTTTAATACCAATTTTAATTTATTTATATTGTCAATTCTTTTGTAATGGAAAACTTATATTTGAACCCAAAAGAATGTTATTAAATTTCATGTTTATATACTTTATAATTGGATTTTTCTATTCATTTATTGGAAAAGTAAAAATAAGTTTAATTATAACATCTATTGTAACAGGAATTATAGGAATAATAAATCATTTTATTACAGCATTTAGAGGAACACCTTTAGTTCCTTGGGATTTATTTTCACTAAATGTTGCATTAACAGTTCTTCCTACTTTTAAATTTACTGTTACAAAACAAGCTGTTCTAGGATTTATCTTATTTATATTAACATTAATCATTTTAATAAAAGTAAAATTAAAAAGTTTTAAAAATAGTTGGATTAAGAAAATTTATAGAGTCACAGCTTGTGCTGGAATAATAGCTTTTACAATTTGCTTTTATTTAACAAATTTAATTTCATGGTTTGAATTAAATGAAAACTGGGATCCTAAAGAAGAATATCATAACAATGGTTTAGTAGCTAGTTTATTCAAACAATCAAGAAATTTAATTATTCATGAACCAGAAGGATATGATTTAGAATCTCTTACAAATTTAGCAAAAACAATTGAAGTTCCAATTATAGAAAACTCTGATGATTATGAAATTCCAAATGTTATTGCTATTATGAATGAATCATTTGCAGAATTATCTGTTGTTGGAGACTTCAAAACAAATACAGAATATTTAAGTTACTTTAACAGTCTTTCTGAAAATACAATAAAAGGAAATCTACATGTTTCAATTTTTGGTGCTACAACTCCTAATAGTGAATGGGAATTTTTAACATCAAACTCAATGGCATTTGTACCAAAAAGAACTGTTCCTTATCAACAATATGTTTTAAGAAAATCTTATTCTTTAGCATCAATTTTTAAAGAACTAGATTATACTACAAGTGCAATTCATTGCTACTATCCACAAGGCTATAATAGAAATTTAGCTTATCCTAGACTTGGATTTGATAAATTCTATAGCATGTATGAATTAAAAGATTTAACATTTATTAGAGAATATCCAGATGATATAAGTACATATAAAAACATTATAGATATATACGAAAATAAAGGCGATAAAAAAATGTTTAACTTCACACTTACAATGCAAAATCATGGTAGTTATACTGATGAAAATTTTGAAAACACTGTAATTGCTGAAGACGGACAGTATCCAAAATTAAATCAATATTTATCTTTAATAAAAATTGCTGATGAGTCATTAAAAGAATTATTAACATATTTTGAAAACCAAGAAGAACCAACTATTATAGTTTTATTTGGAGATCATCAACCATATGTTGAAGATGAATTTTATAACACAATGCTTTCTCAAAATTATGAAGACATTAGTTCAAAAGAAGCAACAGAAAATAAATATATTACTCCATTTATGATTTGGGCAAATTATGATATTGATGAAGAAAAATATTCAAATGTAACTGATTTAAGTGCTAATTATTTAGCTTCATTAGTATTAGATGTTGCTGGTATTCAAAAAACACCTTACCTTCAATTCTTAGATGAATTAAGAGATGAAATACCAATCATAACTGGTAATGGTTATATGGATAAAGATGGAATATACCACGACTTTTCAGAACAAACAGATTACACTTCTTTAATTGATAAATATCATTATTTACAATTTAATAATATGTTTGATAACTCAAATAAATTAACATCTTTATTTTCAATATCACCTGAATTAGCGAAATAATATAATAAAAAACGATATCAGTATTGATATCGTTTTTTTAAGTTAATTTAAAGTTATACGCACTATCTGGAACAATTTCTCTATGAGAAACTCTATAATTTAAATTCGCTTCTCTTTCCTCTTCTCTTAATTTCAATTTTATTTTGTAACGTTTCCACATTACAAGGAGAATTAATACTCCAACTATTATTTTCATCCATTCTTTAATTTCTGGATTCATTTTTACTTTATGTTCATTTTCTACCATTCCAGCAACAGTTTCTTGATCTTCCTTAAAATCATCTTCAATTGTAAATAAAATTTCTTCTTTTAAATTCTCTTCTTGTATTTGTTGTTCACTTACACTAAGCATATTATATTCTGCTAGTATATCATCTTGATTATAATTATTATAACCATATTCAAATAAATTTATTGTATCTAAATATCTTGCACTTAATCCCTCTTCTGTTGCTTCTGCATGAAGTATTACAGAAATTAATTCAAAATTATTTTTATTACTACTTGAAATTAAACAATTTTTAGCAGGTGTCGTAAATCCTGTTTTTATACCATTACAATATGGATAATAATATCTACTATTTTCTTGCATTAAGCTATTGGTATTTCTGAAAATTCTTGGCTCAGTATAAATTTCAGTTGTTGGTAAACTACATTCACGTTTAATTACTATTTTTCTAAATTCTTCATTTTGCATACAATATCTAGCAATTAAAGCCAAGTCATATGCGGTAGAATAATGATTATCATTATGTGCACCATTTGCATTAACAAAATTAGAATCTAAACATCCAATTTCTTTTGCTTTTTGATTCATAAGTTTTGCAAATTCTCCAACACTTCCTGATATATGTTCTGCAATAACATTTGCTGCTTCATTTGCTGATTGTAGCATTAAGACATCAAGTAATTCGCCGATTGTAAAACTTTCACCTTCTTGAATATTTGCAATTGAATATCCTGATTTTACTGAGAAAACAGCTGAATGACTAGCTGTTGCAATTTCATTTAAATTACATTTTTCTAAGGCTATAATTGCTGTTAATATTTTGGTTGTACTTGCTGGATATTTTCTTGAATGCATTTCTTTTTCATATAACACTTTTCCGTGTCGTTGCATCCATTAATATTGCAGCTTCTGAATATATATTTAGTCCATTTGTTTCTTCTATATTTTCATTATTAGTTATTTCTTCTGTAACTTCTCTTGTTTGAACTATATCGTTTAAAATAACAGTCTCATATTCTTCTGTAGCATTACAAATTATTTGAAATTTATAGTGTAATAGAAAAATAATTAAAATAAAACTAACAATTAGTTTTCTTAATTCCATTTTTCCTCCATTTTGTTTTCTAAATATTTTTTAAAAAATTCATTTTTTACTATACTAAAGTCAACTTCGTATTTTGTATCTTTTTCAATTCCAGTTTCTGTAAACTGCCATCCTATAATTTTGTTAATTAATTCTTCATTTTGAGCAGCTTCTTGATCTGTATCTGAAAACCAATTATTTGGAATTTCATTTTTTAAATCGTAATATGCTACCCAAAAATTTGTATTTATTGGGTATAAGTATTCATTTGCTATTTGAGCATTTGTATATACTATTGTTTCAATATTTTTTTCAGTAAACTTCGATATTAATGTTGAAACAAGTTCAGCTCTATCTTCCCAAAAATCTTTAGCTCTTCCTTTTCCATCATGATCTTCAACATCAATTGCAAGCGGTAGCAGACACATCTTTGTTTTATTTTTATTTAAAAAATCTTCTATAAATTTAACTTCTTCATCTATTTCTTCTTCTGTTATCGCTTCATCAATATAATAAAATCCATAAGGAATTCCTAAAAATTCACATTCATCAATAAATTTTTGAAAATCTGGGTCTGTATAGAAGTTTCCTTCTTCTCCATATCCTCTTCCACCAATTCTAATATATACATAATTTATATTGTATTTTAATAAGAATGCAGCAAATTCATTTTGATTTTTAAAATTTTTGTTTTGAAAATTAAATTTAGATACATCTGTCATTAAACTAATTTCTGAATTTTTATCAAATTCATACCAATTAGCTTTTTCTTTTTCGATATATCCAACTTTATTATTTGCTTTTATTTTGTACCAACATTTTTCATTTTCATCTTTGTATTCTTCAATAATGTAAATATTTTCTCCTAATTCTAAATTAGAAATTAATCTCCATTTTGATAAAGTTGGTTTTCTATAAAAAGCTGTATTTTTCTCCATTATAATAGCATGAGTTGCATTAGACACATCAATATTGTTCCATTCTTCTTCTTTTTTTCTACAAATTGAAAAACATATAAAAAATATTATTGTAATAAATATAATTAAAACAATTAATACTTTCTTTTTATTTAGTTTTCTTTCTTCTATTATTCTATTCATAAAATACATTCCTATATCAACTTTTAATAAACAAATTTCGACATTTTATGCAACATATTTAGTATAACATATAAAAACTTTTTGTACATAAATTTTTAACAAAATTCACATTAATTTTTCCCAATTTTTTTTAACTTTTCCAAAAAAACAATTTTATCAATTACACTGTTTTTTACTGTTATATTCACGTTTTTTTGACTTTTTATAATTTTCGTGGTATAATAAATTTGTTATTATGTAAATCATAATGCGTACATTCTTAATTTAATATGGTAATTCTTTTACGAGGATCTATTTCTACTGAATTGATCCAGTAAAATAATTATAGTTCAAGAACGTTTAGGAGGAAACATCAATGGCAGCAAAGTTCACAATCGAAGACCAGCTCGTAGTTAAGGTACCCGGAAGCAAGCTTCCCAAGGTAATCAACCTTTCCTCGCTGGACTCCAACACCCAGAAGGCACTCATCAAGGCTTACAACACCTCTACGGTGTATGCACCTAACCTCACCGCAACCAAGAGCGAAAAGCTCACTGCCGCACTGTCTGACAACATCGCTGATTTCTATGAGTATCTGTCAACCACTCATGCACCTGATCACCGCGATATTTCCAGTGCATTCTGCAGCGCATTCTGCTTCGACTCTTCTTGCACGCCCAACATCGTCCGTATCACTCAGCTCATCGCAAAGCATAACTACGAACACGTCAACATCGACACTTTCGTTGATATGCTGAGCTTCTTCGAGAACATCACCGTCTCTCCTGCCGAACTCTATGCTGAGTTCCAGAGCTGGCGGTATTATCCGAAGATCAAGTCCGGTGTTGGCGGCGTTAGCCTGGTTAAGTTCATGCGATTCTACATCGGCCTGATCCGTACCATCTGATTCTTGATCCAATGAACTGTAGTTCTGTGGGGCTTACCCACAGAACTCTTTCACTTTCTCCCACAATTTTTAAAATTTGTAAAAAAAGATATTGACAAACCTCTAAATATGTTTTAAAATATAAGAGCGTTGTGAGAATCGATCAACATGGTGGATGTAGCGTAGTTGGTTAACGCGTCAGTTTGTGGCACTGAAGACCGTGGGTTCGAGTCCCATCTTCCACCCCACTATATATTGGGCTGTAGCCAAGCGGTAAGGCACCAGACTTTGACTCTGGCATTTCGATAGTTCGAATCTATCCAGCCCAGCCAAAAAAGAATATAACTTTAGTTATATTCTTTTTTTATTGCTTTTTATATTTTTTCGAGTTTACTTTCTGTTTGTTTTTTAGTATTTTTATTTATTTGTTTTTCATATTTTCTATTTATTTTTTCGTAATTACTTTTAATTTATTTTTTGTATTTGTTTCTATGTAAGTTTTTTCTCATTTGTATTACAATTATTGTATAAAATAAATATTATATGTTATAATGTTTTTGAATTATATAAAAAGGAGTTTTATAACTATGGCAAAATCAACTTCAGATCTAATGAAAGAAAAAGATAAAGAGTTATTAGCAAAACTAAAAGAAGCCGGGATAGAAGCAGCACCATTTACATATGACGAAACAATTCAAATAGCTGACGCTAGAAATTTAGCATCAAAAGCTTCTCCACATAAAATAAATGAAAACGAAGGCATAATTGTAGATAAAATACAAGAAAGTGCCCCACCACCAAAAATTGATTTAGATGTATCAGATCGTATTCAAGATGATATTGGTGAAATTGATATTGGAACTATAGATGACACAAAAATTCAAGAAGCACAAAATAGAGGAGTTCAAATTGATGGTGGTACAAATGAAAAAGATGAAGAAGAGAAAGACGAAGGAAGATAGTTTATATTTGAAGGAGAAAAACATGGTACTTACACTAGAGAGAAGAGAAGCTTATAGCGAGCTTTTAGAAATTTTAAGACATATGGATAAAACTTATGTAGATATGATTCCAAAGAAACTTATAATGTTCTTTTATGATAATTGTTCTCTTGATTATGATTTTAGAATGACCAAGTCAATTGGAGAAGAAAATTTTAAAGAAGATACATTAGCTTTGTTAGCATTAATAAACAATAACTATTGGTCAAAAAATCAATCAAAAGAAGATCTTATTATGAACTTTGCTGTTATTGATAAAAATGCTCAAAAGCAATTAAATTCACAACTTGAAAAAAATAATGTATTCACAAAAATAGATGTACCTACAGATTCTTCAGATAGTAACTTACCTGCAGAATCAAACAAAGTATTAGGTCCAATAAAAGCTTTCTTAAATTTATTAAAAAATGCTTTTATTAAATTTTTCGGTGATTAAAAATATTTTAGCTCGCAATAATGCGAGCTTTTTTATTATATAAAAAACAAAAAACCGACATGTAAAATGTCGGTTTTAATTTTATTTTATTGTTTTTCAACAGCCCATATAACAATTCTTCCATTTCCATCATCTGTACATGTTTGTAATGAGATTTCTCTTCTACCTTCTGTATCTCTTGTAAAATATGTGGCATCATTTGATGTAGTTTGATAAATATTGTAAATTTCATAAGTTACTTTTTCACCATATTTATCTGTTACATAGATTTTATCTCCATTACTTAATTTTTTATTATCTGAGAAAAATAATCCATTTCTATAGTTGTGTCCATAAATTACAGTATTTCCTACTTCGTTAACACCTGGTCCATATGCTACAGCAACAGCTATTTCTATACTTCTTACTGTTACTCTTTCAAGAATAGGATATTTAATTCCTGTTTTTGGAATTTCGATTGTTCCAACAACTTCATAATCTTCCATAAATACTTTTTCTGGTTCATTTGGATCTTCAGGAGTTACAGCTGGATCTTCAGTAACAGGTTCTTCTTGTGTTAAATTATTTAATTGATCCATTGGATTTACTGCTTCTTGAACTTGGTTTTCAACTGTATTTTGTTCTACTACAGCTTCATTTTTTACTTTATTTTCTTTTTCTTTTTTTACAGTTTGTGTTGCACTTTCAAATTCATCAATTGCAGAATATGCTTTTTCATTGATATTATTTGAATTAAATAAATCATATGCAAAATATCCTATAATTCCAAAAATTGCAACTATAAAAAATATTAAAAGCATTGTTAAGACATTACTATATTTATTAAACATATTATTTTCTCCAATCTCTTATAAATTTA
>JAZQTI010000103.1:0-17144 GCA_045630665.1 Candidatus Scatovivens sp. | reverse complement strand
AGGAAAGTGTAAGGAAAATGATTTTTAAGAAGAAAAAAATTTTTTTTAAATTAAAATTGTTGTTAAACAATTAAAAATGTTTTTTTAAAAAATTAAAATTTAAAAAAAATAAAAATTAATAAATAAAAATTAAAAAATATTTTTTGTTATTTATATAAATAATAAGACATCTGAAAATCGTTTTTAAACAATTTTTAGATGTCTATTAATATAATTTGCTTATTAAAATTTTTTTATTCTATTTTTTGGAATTTTCTTTTTCATTTATCATATTTTCAATTTCAATAGCTTTTTTTGATTGTTTTTTTCTTTTTAAATTATCTTTAGCAACTGTAGTTAATAATTTAATTCTATTTGTTTGATTTGTTTCACTTGCTCCTGGATCATAATCAATTGGAGAAATATTTGCATAAGGATATTTTTCACGAATTGATTTTATAACTCCTTTTCCTACAACGTGGTTTGGTAAACATGCAAATGGTTGAACACATACAATATTTGGAATTCCATGTTCGATATATTCAATCATTTCAGCTGTTAAGAACCATCCTTCACCAGTTTGATTTCCAATTGATAAAATATCTTTTACTTTTGATTCTAATTCAAAAATATTTGCTGGAGGTAAATAATCTTTTTTTGACTTTGCAAGTGCTTTTGCCAAATCTTTTTCAATCATTTCTATTAAATCTATTACCAATTTAAATATTTTTGCTTTTGCCTTATCCCTTTTTAATAAAGCATAGTTTGTTGTTTTATGAGTACATACAAATTTTATGAATCCCATAAAGTCTGGAGATATAACTTCAGCCCCTTCTTGTTCTAATACTTTTATAACTTCATTATTTCCAAATGGATGATATTTAATTAGGACTTCTCCAACAATACCAACTTTTGGCTTTTCAATTGATGTATCTAATTCAATTTTTTCGAAATCATCAATCATTTCTTGAATACTCTTTTTAAATTGTAATACTGTTGCTTTTCCAACAAGTCCTTTACATTTTTCAAGCCATTTTTCATATAAAGCTTCTGTTTCGCCTTTATTTATTTCATAAGGTCTATTTCTTAGCAATAGTTTTTGAAGTAAATCTCCATATAGTATTGCTCTCATAAGATTTACAACCATAGGTGCATTAATTTTAAAACCAGTTGATTTTTCTAAACCAACAACATTAAAAGAAACAATAGGAACATGTCCAAATCCAGCATCTTTTAAAGCTTTTCTTATGAAACCAATATAGTTTGTTGCTCTACAGCCACCACCAGTTTGAGACATAATTAAAGCAGTTTTATTAGTATCATACTCGCCTGATTGAAGAGCTTCAATAAATTGGCCAGTTGTTAAAATTGCAGGATAACAAGCGTCATTATTTACATATCTTAAACCAGTTTCAACTGTTTTTTCTGTACAATCTCTTAATAGTTTTACTTTATATCCTAAAGCATTTACGGCAGATTCAAATAATTCAAAGTGAATTGGAATCATTTGTGGTATTAATATAGTGTATCCTTCATCACGCATTTCTTTTGTAAATGGCACTTTTGCAACTTGATAATCACCTATTGGTTTGCATGTTTCTTCTTCAAGTTTCTCAGCTTCTTTTTGCGCTATACGTTTATTCATACTTGCTAGAAGAGATCTAATACGTATACGAATAGCACCTAAATTGTTAATTTCATCTATTTTAATTAAAGTATACATATTATTATAACTTTTTAAAATTTCTTCAACTTGATCAGTTGTAACAGCATCAACTCCACAACCAAATGAATTTAATTGAATCATTTCTAAGAAATCATGTTTTCCAACAAATTCAGCAGCAGCATATAATCTAGAATGATAAACCCACTGGTCAACAACTCTTAGTCTTTGACTTACTCCTTTTTCTGGCTCGCAAATACTATCTTCTGATAATACACAAAGGCCTAAACTTGTAATTAGAGTATCTATACCATGATTGATTTCAGGATCCACATGGTATGGACGTCCGGCAAGAACAATACCTCTTAAATTGTTTTCTTTGATATATTTTATTGTTTCTTTACCTTTTTTTCTAACATCTTTTTTGAAATTTTGATATTCTTGTTCAGCAGCTTCAGCAGCTTCTTGAAGTTCTTTTCTAGTGAATTTATAATCTTTAAAGTTTTCATCTTTATATAAGATTTCAACCAAATTTTTAATATTATCAATAGGTAAGAATGGATTTAGATATTTAATAGAAGAATCTCTTAATTCTTCTATATTATTTTTTATAACTTCTGAATATGAAATAACAATAGGACAATTATAATGATTATCTGATTGTTCATATTCTTTTCTGTTATAAGGTATACAAGGATAAAATATTGTTTTAATTCCTTGTTTTAATAAACTCATAACATGACCATGCGCTAGTTTTGCTGGATAGCAAACTGATTCAGATGGCATTGATTCCATTCCTTTTTCATAAGTCTTTCTATTTGATTTCTCTGAAATAATAACTCTGAACCCTAATTTTGTTAAAAATGTGAACCAAAATGGATAGTCTTCATACATGTTTAAAACCCTAGGGATACCGATTGTTCCACGATTAGCATCAGCCTCAGAAAGCGGTTGATAACTGAATAATCTGTCAAATTTATACTTATAAATGTTAGGTAAATCTAATTTATCGGAATCTTGATTTCCGGCACCTTTTTCACATCTATTTCCTGAAATGAATTTTTTTCCATTTTCAAATGTATTAATTGTTAATAAACAATTATTTTCACATCCTTTACAACGAATGTGTGTGATTTTTATATTTAATTTATCTAATTCATCTGTTTTAAAAATAGTTGATCTATATGTCATATCAAGATTTGAATTGTATTGCTCTTGTGCAAGAAGTGCTACACCATAAGCACCCATAAGTCCTGCAATATCTGGTCTAACAACTTCTTTTCCAACTACTAATTCGAAAGCTCTTAAAACAGCATCATTATAGAATGTACCACCTTGAACAACGATATTTTTACCTAGTGTTTTTACATCTCTTACTTTCATAACCTTTTGAATAGCATTTTTTATGATTGAGTAAGATAAACCACTTGAAATATCACCAACAGAATAACCTTCTTTTTGAGCTTGTTTTATTTTTGAGTTCATAAAAACAGTACATCTAGAACCCAAATCAACAGGAGTTTTAGATTTTAATGCTTCTTCTACAAATTGTTCAATAGTTAAATCTAAGCTTTTTGCAAATGTTTCTAAAAACGATCCACAACCTGAAGAACAAGCTTCATTAAGCATGATATTATCAATAGTATTGTTTTTTAGTTTTATGTATTTCATATCTTGTCCACCAATATCAATGATACTAGTTACTTTTGGCAAGAATTTTTTTGCAGCAGTATAATGTGCTATAGTTTCTATTTCATTTAAATCAACATTTAAAGCGGTTTGAATAAGTTTTTCACCATATCCAGTAACACCACTATAACGAAGAATTACTTTTTCCGGTAATTCTTTATATAGTTTTTTTAGCATAGATATAACACTTTTTAATGGATTACCTTTATTGTTTTCATATAAAGAATAAAGCAATGCACCTTCTTTATCTATTAAAACCAGTTTTGTTGTTGTTGAACCCGCATCTATTCCAATAAAAGCGTCACCTTCGTATGTTTTTAAATCATTTCTTTTAACTTTATTTTTATCATGTCTTGATTTAAAACTTTCAAAATCTTCTTTTGTTGCGAAAAGTGGATCTAATGTTTTTCCTTCAATAAATTTTGCTTTCTTAAAATCTTTTAATCTATTTTTTAACTCTGATGAAGAGATTGATTTTGAATCAATAGAAGCATAAGCAGCACCTGTTGCAACTAAAAGATGAGCATTTTCAGGTATAATTATTTTTTCATCAGTTAGATTTAATGTTTCAATAAATCTTTTTCTCAATTCTGACAAATAATTTAAAGGACCTCCAAGAAATGCGACTTTTCCTTTTATTGGTCTTCCTTGAGCTAATCCACTAATAGTTTGATTAACAACTGCTTGAAAGATTGAAGCAGCAATATCTTCTTTTCTAGCACCTTCATTTAATAAAGGTTGAATATCTGTTTTTGCAAATACACCACAACGTGATGCAATAGGGTAAATGGTTTCATATGTTTTTGAAAGTTCGTTTAAACCTTCTGTGTCTGTATTTAATAATGAAGCCATTTGATCTAAGAATGCACCTGTACCACCAGCACAAGTACCATTCATTCTTTGTTCTATAAATTTATCAAAATAAATTATTTTTGCGTCTTCACCACCAAGTTCTATTACAACATCCGTTTGAGGAATGATTTTCTCTACGGCAGACTTGCATGCAATAACTTCTTGGATGAAATTTATATCTAAAACTCTAGCAATGTCTAAAGCTCCAGATCCAGTTAAAGACATTGTAAAAACATTATCAGGAAAATCCTTTACAAGCTTAGAAAGAACATTGTAAAGAGTTGTTTTTGTATCTGAAAAATGTCTTTCATAATTTGAATATATAGTATTTAAATCGTTATCTAGTATTACAATTTTTACTGTTGTGGATCCGACGTCTAAACCAACATGTAATAAATTACTCATAAATATAATAAGTTAGCTTAGCTAACTTTTCCTTCCATAAATTTAGATTTTTGACGGAAAAAACCTATAAACCAGTAATAACAACAGAATTATTAGTTTTCCACAATTAAAATTGTTACAAAAAATAATTCTTCAAAAATCCCCTTAATTACTTGTATAATATATCTTTTGTCGTTTTTTGTCAATGGTTAGATTTTACTGAATAATGAGTCGAAAATCATGTATTTTAATTGTAAAAATTCACAGTTTGTTCGTAAGTTGTGGAAAACTCATGTAAGTATTCAGAATTTAATAAAAATTGAACATTTAATTTATAAAAAAATAACAAATTTTTCAAAAAAATGAAAAAAATTGTGTAAAAAAGTTTTTTGAAACAGTTTTGAAACACTTTAAAAAACTTTTTTTCGAAAAGCCTTGAAATCCCTAAACAAAACGAATTTATGTTACAAAAAAGATATTTGATTTTTAGATACTAATGTTGTACATTTTCTATAACAATAATATAACAATTAGGGTGAAAGAGGTCAAAAGGAGAGAAAAGCCATGAAAAAAATGAAATTTGGAAGTATTATTTTAGGAGCAGCATTGATTGTGTCAGTTGAGGCACATGCTTATAATGTTGAGTTTTCTGCCAATAAGAAAGAGATTTTAGCAGGAGATAAAGTTGTTGTAAGTGTAAAACTAAAAGATTTAGAAGAAGAAATTGATACATACCAAGGAACACTTTCTTATAATAGGAGTTATTTTGAAGTTGTTGAATCAGATGATTTTACAATGATGAATAAGTGGGGAGAGCTAGCATATAACAGCTCAAATGGAATTTTTGTTGTAGAAAGAAACGAAAAAAGCAATAAAGATGAAGAAGTAATGACTATAACATTAGAAACAAAGAAAGATATGAGTGATTCAGATGTAAATATTTCTTTAAATAACAATTTAGTTTCTGGTGGTAAAAAAGATATTTCAACAACTAATATTTCTTTAGATCTTGAAGTAATTAAACAAAATTTAGAGTATGGCTACATAATTGAAGATGAAATTATGGCAAAAGTTAAACCTAAAACACCGATTAAAGACTTTATAAATATTGTAAAAAATTCTAAAGATAGAACTGTAAAAGTATATGAAAACGGCAAAGAAGTTACAGCAGGATATATAAAAACAGGAATGACTGTAAAAATAACAGAAAATGGAAATACAGTAGAATATACAATTTCTGTTATAGGTGATGCAAATGGAGATGGATATGCAAATTCATTAGATACAAAAATATTAAAAGCATATAGAAATGAAATAATTTCTTTAAGCGGAGCTAATTTTAGAGCAGCAGATATAAATAATGATGGATTTGTTGATTATAAAGATTCAAAAATATTACTATATCATAGAGCTGGTGTAAATGGCTATGATTTAAATTATTCTAAATAATTTGAAAGGGAGATTTAAGAATGAAAAAGAAAAAGAATTCTAAAATGAATAATATTTTTAAAATTGCATCAATTACAGGTCTTTTTGTAATGACATATTGTAATTTTTCATCAGCAGCTATTTTAGGTGATATAAATAATGATGGAAAAAGAACAAGAGAAGATATAAATCTTCTAAAGAATTATTTAATTGAAAAACAAAGTTTAACAAAAGATCAACTATATGCAGCAGATATGAATAGTGACTGGAAAGTTACAATAACAGATTTATCTATATTAAAAGTAGAAATAAAAGAAGAAGAAAATGTTCCAGGAGGTTCTACTGGTGGAGATGAATCAACAGATGGTAGTGGATCAGGAGATAACACAGGAAACCAAGGAGGAACCGGAGATAACTCAGGAAACCAAGGAGGTTCTGGAGATTCTGGAAACAATGACGGATCATCTGGGGATAACTCTGGAGATGGATCAAATACAGGAAGTGGAGATAACACTGGAACAGGCTCAGGAAGCGGAAATGGAAATGATTCCACAGGTGGAAATCAAGGAGGATCTTCTACTGATAAACCATCAAGTGGATCAACTGAAGGAAAAAATGTAATTGGAATAGAAGTTGATAAATTACCTGAAAAAACAAGATATGTTTCAGGAGAAGAATTCGATGCTTCTGGATTAGTAATTGTAGCAGTATGTGATGATGGTGAAAGAGTAGATGTTACAGGAGATTGTGAATTAAGCGGATTTAATTCAAAAAGTATTGGTACTCAAGTAATTAATGTATCATATAATGGAAAAATAACATCTTTTAAAGTAACAGTTGCTGTAAGACAATATTATATGCAAGGAGATGTTGTTACAGGAATTGAAATAGATACTCTTCCTATTAAAACTATATATAAATATGGAGAAGCATTAGATTTAACTGGATTAAGAGTTGTAAAAAGATGGATTAGTGGAAATACAGAAGCTGTATATAATTATGAAGTAAGTGGATATGATCCATATAAATTAGGAAAACAAAAATTAGAAGTATCTTATGTGAGTGTGGATAACAGAGGAAATACACATGAATATACACAAAAATTAGTTGTTGAAGTTATAGATTATATTACAGAATTTTCTGTAACACCAAATAAAACAGTTTACAAATATGGAGAAGATCTTGATATAGAAATAGTAGGAAATTTTGCAAGTGGAGATATACAAGATTTATCATTTGAAGCAATTATAGAAGGATATGATCCAACAGTTTTAGGTGAACAAGAAGTAACAGTAAAATATGTGGAAATCTTAAAAAATGGTGAAATAATTGATCATGAACAAACAATAACAGTTGAAGTTATAAACTATGTAGTTGCATTTAATGTTATTATGAATAAATCTACATATAAATATGGAGATGAATTAGATTATACAGCTGAAATTACATATGCAAATGGTGAAACAGCTGATGCAACAACAAGTGAGAACTTATCAACAAATTATAATAATGAACAACTTGGTGAACAAACAGTAGAATTTAGATATGTGGAAAACTTAGAATTAGTAGAAGAAACTAATGAACTAACAGCTGAGGTTGTTGTAAATGTAATAGATTATATTACTGCAATAGAAATTACTTCACCACTTTCTAAATTAGAATACCAAATTGGTGAAGAAATCAATTTAGAAGGTTTTGTAGTAACAGCAAATTATGCAAGTGGTGCAACACAAGATGTAACATCAGCTGTTGTGTTAACAGGATTTGATTCATCAGCAGCAGGAACTTATGAAATAACAGTTACATATACAGAAAATTTAACAGCAGTTGGAGAAGAAAACTCATTTACAGAAACTTTTGAAATTGTTGTAAACGAAACTGAATTAACAGGAATAGCAATTTCAACAGAACCAACAAAGAAACAATACTTATTAAATGTAGAAGATATTGATGTAACTGGTGGAAAATTAATATTAACATATTCAGACACTTCAACAAGAGAAATTAATATGAATTCAAATATGATATCTGGATATGATAAAACACGTTTTGAAGAACAAACAGTAACTGTAACATATAATGGATTTACAGCAGAATTTAATGTTGAAACTTATAAAATAGAAATAACAGAACCAACAAAGAAACAATATATACAAAATTATGAGAATATAGATTTAACAGGTGCGAAATTAGTTAAAACATATATTAATGGAACAACAGAAGAATTTGAAATTACATCAGATATGGTAACAGGGTTTGATAACACAACATTAGGAACACAAACAGTTACAGTAAATTATGGACCATTTGTAGGAACATTTAATATTGATATAATTGCTAAAGAAATAACTGGAATAGCAATTACTTCAGAACCAAGCAAAAAACAATATATACAAAATTATGAGGCGTTAAATTTAGCGGGTGCAAAAATTACAGTAACATATACTGATGGAACAACAGATGAATTAGATATTACTTCTGAAATGGTAACAGGATTTGACAATTCAAGTTTAGGAACAAAAACAATAACAGTAACATATGGTGGAAAAACAGCAACATTTGATGTTGAAATAATAGAAAAATCGTTAGTAGGAATAGAGGGAATAACACCACCTACAAAAACAGAGTACATTCAAAATTATGAAGATTTAGATTTAACAGGTGGAAAAATTACAATTAAATATGATGATGAATCAACAGAAGAAATTGATATTACAACAGATATGGTAACAGGATTTGATAATACAACAACTGGAAATAAAACAATAACAGTAACATATGGTGGATATACAATAACATTTGATGTTGAAGTTGTAGCTAAATCTGTATTATCAATAGAACTTGTAACAGAACCAAATAAACAAGAATATATTCAAAATATAGATACACAATTAGATTTAACAGGGGCAACAATAAAAGTAATTTATAATGATGGAACTGAAGAAACAATAAATGTTACAGAAAGTATGGTAACAGGATTTGATATTACAACACTAGGAGATCAAACAATAACAATAACATATGGTGGAAAAACACTAACATTTGAGATTGAAGTTGTAAGTGTTCGCCCGATAGATATACAAATAACATCAATGCCTGTACAATTTTATTTTATCGTTAATAGTGGTGAAGAATTAGATCTTGAAAATGGAAGTTTCCATGTTAAATTTAATGATGGAACTGAAGAAGATATACTATTTACAGATGAAAGAGTAACAGTATTAGGATATGATAATACAACAGTTGGTGAACAAGATTTAGATATATATTTTGAAGAATTTAGAATTGTAGGTTATACAATATATGTTGGAGAAGTACCTACATTAGATAAAACAAATATACAATTATCAGTAGATGATAATGAATCAACAACAATAACTGTTCTAGGTCTAGAAAATCATTCTGTAGATGATTATAGTTTAACAGTATCTGCATCAAATGGAGGGCTTGGTATTGAAAGAATTGAAGGACAACCAGCCTTTAATATAACAGCTATTGGTAAAGCAGAAGGTATAATAACATTTGTACTTTCTGCAGAAGGATTAGATCCTATTGAATTATATTGTAATTATAAAACAATAATAACTGCTAATGTGTCATCAATAGAGCTTGTAACAGAGCCAGACAAAACAGAATATATTAAAGATATAGATACTGCATTAGATTTAACAGGTGCGACAATAAAAGTAAATTATGAAGATGGAACAAATGAGATAATTAATGTTACACCAGATATGGTAACTGGTTTTGATAATACAACATTAGGTGATCAAACAATAACAATAACATATGGTGGTAAAACAGTAACATTTGAAATTGAAGTAGTAAATAGAAGACCAATAGACATACAAATAACATCGATGCCAGTACAATTCTATTACATAGTTAATAGTGGAGAAGAAATGGATCTTGAAAATGGTAATTTCCATGTTACATTTAATGATGGAACAGAAGAAGACGTGCCATTTACAGATGACAGAGTAACAGTATTAGGATATGATAATACAACTGTAGGGGAACAAGAAATAGACATATATTATGAAGAGTTTAGAATTGTTGGTATGCAAATATATGTTGGAGCGTATCCTACATTAGATAAAAATAATATAGAATTATCAGTAAATGGAAATGAATCAACAGTAATAACAGTTTTAGGATTAGAAAATCATCAAGCAGATCAATATGGATTAACAGCAACTTCATCAGCTGGTGGAATTAATATTGAAAGAGTTGAAGGACAACCATCATTTACAGTTACAGCTGTTAATGAAGCTGAAGGTATAATAACAATTGTTCTTACATCAGTAGGATTAGAACCTTTTGAATTATATTGTAATTATAAAACTATATTTAATGCTAGTGTATCAACAATTGATGTATCAACAAAACCAAATAAAACAACATATATTCAAAATTACGAAGATTTAGATTTAACAGGTGGAAAAATTACAGTAACATATGATGATGGAACAATAACTGAATTAGATATAACACCAGATATGGTAACAGGATTTGACAATTCAAGTTTAGGAACAAAAACAATAACAGTAACATATGGTGGAAAAACAGCAACATTTGATGTTGAAATAATAGAAAAATCCTTAGTAGGAATAGAGGGAATAACACCACCAACAAAAACAGAGTACATTCAAAATTATGAAGAGATAGATTTAACAGGTGGAAAAATTACAGTAATATATGACAATGGAACAACAGAAGAAATAGATATAACATCAGATATGGTAACAGGATTTGATAATACAACAACGGGAAATAAAACAATAACAGTAACATATGGTGGATATACAATAACTTTTGTAGTAACAGTTAGAGAAAAAGAGGTAATTGGAATAGATAGAATAGTACCACCAACAAAAACAGAGTATATACAAAATTATGAAAATCTAGATTTGGCTGGAGCAAAAATCATAGTTAGATATGATGATGATTCAACAGGTACAATAGATATAACTCAAGATATGGTAACAGGCTTCGATAATACAACATTAGGAGCCAAAACAATAACAGTAATATATGCTGGACAAACAGCAACATTTGATATAGAAATAATAGCAAAATCATTAGTAGGAATAGACGGAATAACACCACCTACAAAAACAGAATATGTAGAAGGACAAGATTTAGACTTAACAGGTGGAAAAATTACAATTAAATATGATGATGGAACAACAGAAGAAATAGATATAACACCAGATATGGTAACAGGATTTGACAATTCAAGTTTAGGAACAAAAACAATAACAGTAACATATGGTGGATATACAATAACATTTGTAATAACAGTTAGAGAAAAAGCAGTAGTAGGAATAGATGGATTAACACGACCAACAAAAACAGAATATGTAGAAGGACAAGATTTAGACTTAACAGGTGGAAAAATTACAGTAAGATACGATAATGGAACAACAGAAGAAATAGATATAACACCAGATATGGTAACAGGCTTCGATAATACAACAACTGGAACACAAACAATAACAATAACATATGGTGGATATACAATAACATTTACAATAACAATTGTTCAAAGAGCTGTAGTTGATGGAACAATGATTTCATTCCCAACAAAGAGAAATTATTTACTAGGTGAGACATTAGACTTATCAGGTGCATTGATGGAATTTACTTATAATGATGGTAGTACAGAACAAAAAGTTCCAACAATAGATATGACAAGTGGATTTGATAGTACAACAATTGGTGAGAAAGATGTTGTTATAGATCATTTAGGATTAACTGCTACATTTAATGTTTATGTAGATTCAGAATTTGGTATAGATAAAGAAACAATCACATTGAATTTAGATGAATCTGAATCAACAACAGTTAGAATTAATGGTGTAAAATATTCAGGAGCAACAAAGATAAGTTATACAAATAATAATTCAAGTGTTATAAGTGTAAATGAAGTTGAAGGAGATTTCGGATTATTTAGAATAAATAGTGTTGGTATTGGAGAGGCAACAATTGTTTTTGATGTTTTATTTGATGATAACACGACAAGAACATTAATATGTACAGTAACAGTAGATGGTACAGTAAATGTAACAATAAGCAAAACACAAATGACTTTAGATGTAGGAGAAAGTGATACAGTATCATTCTCAGGAGTTCCAGCAGGAACAACAATAAGAAGAAATATACATGGAAATATTGAGGTTACTGGATCAAATGCATCATATACAGTAACAGCTATTGATGGTGGAAATGCATATATAATATTTACTTTAGAATATCCAACAGGTCAAACAGAAACTTTTAGATGTGATGTAACAATTAATGCTGAAATCAACATGACAGTGATACCAGAAGAACTTACAATAAATCAAGGTGAAACAGGAACAATATATATAAATGATATGCCATCATGGCTTAATAAAAATATAAGAATAGCTTCATATAATCCAGATTATATATCAATAGATTTTGGAGAAGGTGATGCTTTTGGAGAAATATATGTAACAGGTGTTAATGCAACATCAACACCGACAGTTATAACTATAATAGTTACTTTAAATGGTACAGATGAATATACATACAATGTTCCAGTAACTGTTAATGGATTAATTGGTAATCTTACAACAGATGAAGTACTCAGGCATAACACACAGTATTTACAAAGTAGGATAGATGAAATTTCAGAAAACGGAGGAGGAGTATTAACTCTTCCTGCCGGAGTATATAATTTCGCAATGGGTGGAAAAAGATCAAATTATGATGAAGAATATGTAATAAAATGTAGAGACAATGTATCAATAGTAGGGGCTGGTACTACAGAATCATTAAATACAACTCTAGTTCCATATGGACAAATGACACTAGCCAATGGTGGTAGAGATATGTTCTACTTTAATGATTATGGAGAAAATTTAGGTGCTAATTATTTAGTTAATGCAGATTTTAGTGACTTCATAATTGATGGTGGTTATATGACAGGTGGATCATATAATACTTCAGGAAAAGGATTTATGATTAACCTTTGCGAAGATTGTGATTGGGACAATGTAGTAGTAAAAAATACTTATGCAACAGGTTTTGGTATGGATTGTACTATAAATTGTACAATAAATAATTGCTATGCTGAAAACTGTGGAAGAAAGGCTGCTGAAGAAGTTGAAAAAGGGACTTTAGAAATTTCTAGTGTGTATGGAGCTTCTGGATTTGGTGTTGGAACAGGATTTAGAAATGATGAGAGTATGATTATTACAAATTCAAGATCTGTTGGAAATGCTAAATATGGATTTTTCTTTGAACATCAAGCAAGATTTAAACAATCATTTGATATGTATGGTGCTCAATATGGAGATTTTCAAGTCATAAATTGTACAGCAAGCGGAAATAGATATGATTTTGGTGGAGAAAGAGCATATGATGTAGTATATAAAAACTGTGTTGCAGACGAAGATTATGGATTAAGTAAATCGGCATTTCATTTTACAGAAGTATCTGTAGATTGCTGGACTGAAGGATGTTCAACAGAAATGTTCTTTACAGATGTTCCAACAACAAAATATTATTATGAAGCAATGAGATGGGCTTTATATAATTCAATTATAGAAGGAAATACAAATTGGGAAGCAACTCCAGAAAGTTCAATAACAAGATCTTCAGCGGTTATGTTATTATGGAGATATGCAAAAAGACCAGGAAATATAGTTTACGGAAAAACGGATGCATTAAAAGAAGGACAAATTATAACAGGATTTACAGATGTACCGGGAAGTGCATCTTATGCAACTGCTGTTAATTGGGCAGTTAAAGAAGGAATTACAACAGGAACAACAACAACAGAATTTTCTCCAGATACAGAATGTACAAGAGGAGCATTTATAACATATTTATACAGATATGCAGGAAGTCCTACAGTAACAGTTGGAAACCTAGATACAATATTTACAGATATATCAACAACAGCATATTATGCAAGTGCTCTTAGATGGGCTTATGATAATGGTATTGTAACAGGAGTGAGTGGGGGAACATTTTCACCAAGTGATCCTTGTGTAAAAGGTGCAGCTGCTGTAATGTTATATAGATATGATAATTTATAAAAATAGAAACAAGTAAAGAAAAAAACTTTACTTGTTTTTTTATATGAAAAGAGCTACCGGTTTCCCAGTAGCTCTTGCGCTCAAAGATTATTCAGTTTCAATCAAGATATAAACTGCTTGTCTAGAGTCCATCAAAGCGACGTAGCAGTATACACCATCAGCATTGGTTGCTTCGAACTGGTAGCCTGCGTCGCTACCTTCGGCAACATCTGCTTCTTGCATATCGATTGTGAAACCAAGATCTTGAAGGATCTTGCAGTAATCGATAATGTCTTGATGGGTAAGCTCTGCGATTTCGCTACTGTTTGTACTCATGATTTGGTAATCTCCATCCTCACCAGAGATTTCGAATGTTGTGAAAGGTGGTTGAGGAATAGGCAGTTCATACTCTGCACCAGCCCAATTCTTGTCGAACTCGATTGCCGGAGTGGTTACTGCAGGGGCAGTCTCAGTAGGTGCTTCAGTAGATTCAGAAGGTTCTGTTGTCTCAGAAGGTTTCTCTGTAGGTGCCGGAGTCTCTGCAGGTTTCGTACTCTCAGTCGTTGCGACGGTTCCTTGCGGTTCCTGAGAATCCTTGTTGTCTGCGCTCGCGCCGCTGCATGCGGCAAGAGACATTGTCAGTGTCAACGTCAGTAGTAAAGCCCAAAATTTTTTCATACGCCTTGCTCTCCTTTATAAAATGTATTTGTACAGAGTACAGATATAGTTTAACACAGATTAAAACAAAAATCTAGTAGTTATTAATTTTTTTTAAAATAAGATTTTATTATTATATATAAGAATTTGAGTAATATTTTATTTGTACAAGAATACTATTTAAAAAGGAGGAAAAATTATGCAAAAAATAATAATTACAATATTAATTATTTTTATTATACTTTTTACAGGAATTATAATTTTTAATATTAGTGTTGAAACAGAGTACATACCAGAAGTAGAAGTGGAAGAGACCGAACTAAGAAAAACAATGATAAATTTATATTTTTTCGATATGACTACTAATGAAATTACAAAAGAAAGTAGATTAATTGATTCAAAAGAATTGTTAAAGAAACCATATGAAGTACTAGTTCAAAAAATAATTGATGGCTCTGAAAATGAAAATTATGAATCATTTATTCCAGAAGGAACTGAAATATTAGAAACAAGCTTAAATAATGGTTGTGTTTGTATAAATTTTAATAAGAAGTTTGAAGAAATTGATTATGAGAAGTTAGAAATAATTCAGGACATAATATATAATACAATAAGTGAATTAAAAGAAGTTGCAAGTATAAAAATATTAATAGAAGGAAATGAAGTGGAAAGAATTTCAAATATTATATCTAAAAAAGAAGATAATGAAAATGTGAATGAAGTTTATGAAAGTAATTTAAATGTAGTAAATGAAAATTAAAAAGTAAAATAAAGCAATACTAAGGTATAGCTTTATTTTTTTTTATATTTATGCTAAAATAAAAAAGTGATAAATATAAGAGAGGAAACATAAGTGGATTTAAAAGAAAATGAGAGAATAGATGACCTAGAATATAAAGGGTTAAAAATAATTCAAAATAAAGATGGTTTTTGCTTTGGGGTTGATAGTGTGCTTTTATCAGATTTTGCAAAAAATATAAAAAGAAATTCCAAAGTTATTGATATTGGCACTGGAACAGGAATTATTTCATTATTATTATGTAAGAAAACGAATTTATCTAAGATTTATGGAATAGAAATACAAGAAGATGTTGCTGAAATGGCCACAAGGAGTATAAAGCTTAATGAATTACAAGATAAATTTGAAATAATAAATACAAATATAAAAAATGTTTTTGAACATTTAAATAAACATGAATTTGATGTGGTTGTAACTAACCCACCTTATAAAAAGGAAAATACAGGGGTAAAAAGTATAGATAAAAGACAACTTATATCAAGACATGAAGTAGAATGTACTTTAGAAGATATAATAGAAAATAGTGGTATGTTACTAAAAGATCTTGGTGAGTTTTATATGGTTCATAGAGCCGAAAGATTAGTAGATATAGTATGTTTATTGAGAAAATATAAATTAGAACCTAAAAATATTAGATTTGTTCATTCAAAAATAGGAGATAAGCCAACTCTTATATTAATAAAGGCAATAAGAGGAGCTAAGGAATTTTTAAAAATAGACAAACCACTTGTTATATATAAAGAAAATGGCGAATATACAGATGAAATTCTAGAAATATATGATAAAAAATAATTTGAAAAGGATGTATTTATGAAAGGAAAATTATATTTAGTTGCAACTCCAATTGGAAATCTTGAAGATATAACTTTAAGATCTTTAAGAATATTAAAAGAAGTTGATATAATAGCAGCAGAAGATACAAGACATACATTAGGATTGTTGAATCATTTTGAAATATCTAAGCCACTAATAAGCTATTATAAACAAAATGAAAAAACAAAAAGTGAAGTATTAATTCAAAAAATATTAGAAGGGAAAAATATTGCACTTGTTTCAGATGCAGGAACTCCAGGAATATCCGATCCTGGAGAAGAAATTGTTAAAGTTGCAATAGAAAATAATATAGAAATCATACCAATACCTGGAGCTTGTGCATTTGTAAATGCATTAATTGCATCAGGATTATCTTCAAAGGAATTTTGCTTTATTGGTTTTTTATCTGCTATAAAAAAGGATAAAAAAGAAAAGCTTGAGAATATAAAATACGAAACAAAAACATTGATACTATATGAAGCACCACATAAACTAAAAAGTACGTTAGAATCAATTTATGAAGTATTAGGAGATAGAAAAATAGTTCTTGCAAGAGAATTAACTAAAATACACGAGGAATTTATAAGAGGAAAAATAAGTGAGATAATTTCACAAATAGAAGAAGTTAAAGGTGAATTTGTTATATTAATAGAAGGAAGTTCAGAGTCAAAAAAAGATGTAGAATTATCGGAATTAAATAAACAAACAATAGATGAACATTATAAATATTATGAAAAAATGGGGTTAAGTAAAAAAGAAATAATAAAAAAGATTGCAAAAGATAGAAACTTAAATAAAAATGATATATATCAACAATTTTTAGATAAAT
>JAZQTI010000102.1:0-1503 GCA_045630665.1 Candidatus Scatovivens sp. | reverse complement strand
TTCCTTCCTCCTTCTTTAATAATGGATGGGTGTTTACCCTTTATTTTCTAATTCTTCAATATATTTCTTTTCTTCATCAGTTAAATTTACTTTTTTTAAAAGATCTGGTCTTTTTTGATAAGTAATTCGAATAGCTTCTTTTCTACGCCATTTATTTATATTTTCATGATGGCCAGATTGTAATACTTCAGGAACTTTCATTCCTTCAAATTCTTCTGGTCTTGTATATTGAGGATATTCTAAAAGTCCACTTCCTGAGAAGCTTTCTTCTGAAACAGATTCTCCTGTTATAACTCCATCAATATATCTTGCTACACTATCAATTAATACCATTGCTGGTATTTCTCCTCCAGTTAATACATAATCACCGATTGAAATTTCTTCATCAACAATTTTATCTATTACCCTTTGGTCAATTCCTTCATAGTGCCCGCATAATAATATTAAATGTTCTTCGCATTTAGCTAATTCTTCAACTTTATCTTGACAAAGTGTTTTACCTTGTGGCGATAAAAATATCACTTTAGATTTTTCACTTTTTACTGAATTAAAAGCATCATATACTACATCTGGTTTCATAAGCATTCCTGCGCCACCACCATATACCGTATCATCAACTTTTTTATGTTTGTCTTTCGAGAAATCTCTAATATTTACAAGATTTACTTCTAACAAACCTTTTCCAATTGCTCTACCAATTATACTTTGCTTCATTGGTTCGAACATTTCAGGAAAAAGTGTTAACACATCAAATTTCATATTTTAAAGTCCTTCTATTAGATTTACTATTATTTTGCCTGATTCTAAATCTATTTGCTTAATAACTTCGTCTATTCCTGGTAAAAGTTTTTGTTTTCCAAGTTCATCTTTTACAACATAAACATCATTACTTCCTGTTGAAAAAATATCATCTACTTTTCCTAAATATTCATTTGATTCTGTATATACATCTAAACCAATCAAATCTGCTATGTAATATACACCTTCTGGAAGTTCTCCAAAAATTTCTCTATCTACTACGATATAAGAATTTCTTAAGATTTCTGCTTCTTCTACTGTATTTACATTTTTGAATTTTATTATAACTTGGTTTTTACTGTATCCAACTTTTTCAATTTCATATTCTTTTAAAGATTCTTTTCTTTTTAGAAAAACTTTTGGTATTCTTTCAAATTTAGTATTATCATCTGTAAAAGAATTGACTTTTACTTCACCTTTTAAGCCTTTAACATTTACTATTTGACCTAATTCTAAATATTTATTCATATTTTAATCATTCCTAATCAAGAAATTCAACATTTACTTTTTTATGTTCGCGAGTTGCAATTGCTTTCATAATTGATCTTATTGCTTTCGCCATTTTTCCTTGTTTTCCAATAACTTTGCCCATGTCTTCTTTTGCAACTTTAACTTCATAACAAATAGATTTTGCTTCTGATTTTTCTGTAATAGATACTGCTTCTGCATTATCTACTAAATTTTTGATTACTACTTCAAGTATAT
>JAZQTI010000101.1:0-45261 GCA_045630665.1 Candidatus Scatovivens sp. | reverse complement strand
GAGCTCTATTATCAGTTTGAACTTTTTTTCTAGAGTTATAACCTTTTTGTAGAGCTGGAGCTGTTGATTTTGTTGTAGAAGTTTTTCTTCCTTTTCTTACTAATTGATTAATTGTTGGCATTCTTCTTTTTTCACCTCGTTTCTTTTATAATTTATACTGTAAAATATAGAGTTCCCTATATTAAACAGCGTATCTATTTTATCATCTTTGTTACAGTCTGTCAATACTTTACTTAAAGTTTATTTTTATTGATTTCCCTAGTATAATCTCGTTTTTTATATTAAATATTTTTACAAATACTATTTGTTTTTTAAGCACCAAAAAAGCCCCTCGTTTCGTTTGAAACTTGGAGCTTATTGGCACTCGAGTAGTTCGAATGTAGGGATGTTACTCTACATCTTCAACATGGCCGCCTGTTCTGGGTGTTCCCTTGTTAACTCTCTTTTTTCTTGTCAGAATCGTGTTACCAGTTACTTCTTTGTCATCCAACCAGGTGCAAATGAGGCTTGTTAATACCGAAGCAATAACAGCAACCAATGCATAATCCCAATTTTTAACAAAGAATTTGATAACAAAGTTCCCAACAGAAGCAAGAAGTTCCCCAATCAATCCCAGTGCAGCCAATGCAATAATGAGTGCAACTAATATGATAACGGGCAACAAATTCCTTGTAAACCGCTTCATACTCTCCCTCCTTTCCACATAATGTACTTATATTATAGCATATTTACATAAAAAAGTCCAGTTACGCATAACTGGACTCTTTTTTATAATTTATTCTCTTTCGCCTCTTGCTTGTTTTTTAGCATTAGATTTTACATGTTCTGCTAATTGATTTGCAACACTTTTAGCATTTCTATTAGATATAAATTTTGGATTTTTAATATGTATTAAATTTTTAATTTTATTTTTTGCAAGTTCTAATATCGCAAATGCTCTTTGTTTAATTTCCAAATTTTTAGACAATGTAGTAATTTTACTTTCAAGCTCTGTTAGTTCTGTTGTTCCATTTTGAGAATCAATTTCTAATTGTTGTAGCATTGCCGTAATTTCAGCAACTCTAGGATTCTCTGTTACTCCTAATCCATCAATTTCAGCTTGTTTTTGGGCTAATCTCTCTTTTCTATCAGATTCTTTTTCTGGATCTACAACTTGCTCAGGTTCTTTTTCCATTTCGCTTGTTAATCTAGTAATTTCTGAATCTATTTGTCCTACATCAATTGTTGATTCAAATTGTGGTGTTGAATTCAATTTAGTTGTTGCAGTAGCCACTTCTGCTTCTAATCTTTCTAATTTTGTTTTATTAATTTTTCTTGGTAAAACCTTTAATTTTTTTCTTATATCTTTAATTTCTCTATCTTTCTTTGATAAGCTTTCTTTTTGTTCAGGAGACATCACTGCTTCAAGTCTTTCTCTAAACGCTCTATCAACTTCTGTTTTACGTTCTGCAATTCCTTTTTCTTTTGCTTCTAATTCTCTAAGTTCAGTTTGTGTTCCTTCTAATTCATCATACACTTCTGGTCTTTTATTTTTTGGTAAATCATATTCTTCATCTACTTTTGGCATTGTTAATTTTGACCATAAATTTCTTATAAATCCAAAACCAAATAATGAAGTATTTTCTGTTTCTAACATTTCATTTGATCCAACTAAAGTAGCTCGTACTTTTTCAGGGTCATCAAAAAGTCTCATATTTTGGCTATGAACATCAACGGCTTCTAAAAACTCATCAATATCATATGGTTGTCCTAATAGCATAACATCTAAATATTTAGCAATTTCATTAGAAGATCTTCTTAATTCTGATATCGCTTCTTTATCTGTTCTTTTTAATTTTGAAGCTAACACTGAAATTGCATTATCTGCAGCTTTTAAATTATATGCTTCATCTACTTCTGCATCTAAGTCTCCAATTATTTCAGATTCTAATACTCCTGTTAAATAATTGTGTATCGCTTCAGTTGATGGTGAAAAACTTGTCCCATTTGCAATTGTTAATTCAACTTTTAATGCAGATGTTTTTTCACCTAATACACTTTTTGCAGTTGCTAATCTTTCAATATTAGCTTCTGAAGGATCTTTTTGTATAGCAAGCATTGCTTTTCTGATTTCTAATTCAGCAGCTTTATATTCCTCAAAAGCTTTTCCTTGTTCTGTTTCTGGGTCTGTTATGTCTGGATATAATTCTTCTCCAACATAATTTGTATATAACTCTTCTTTTTTATTAGAATCACTTCCATTAAGTTCTTCTCTTCTTGCTTTTATTTCATCTTCTTGTTGTTCGATATCTGCATATTCATCATCAATTCTTTTTAACTCTTCATCAGATTCTATTATAGTATTTAAAAGTGACTCATAATTATTTTCAAGTATTCCTAATCTTGCTTCTGCAACTTTGTACTCTGGATTATCTATTATTTGATCTTTATTTCCAAAAAATACTACAAGTGATGGATTTTTTCTCTCATATTCTAAATCTCTTCTAGCTTTTTCTAAAGCTTTTTTTGCTTCTTTGTATGCTTCAGTTTCAACTTGTCCACTACCAGCTGTATTTTTTTGACGATTTAATTCAACAATTTGAGCTTGTAATTCAGCTCTTTTTGGATTTTCAATTAAAGGAACTTTTTCTTTTTCAATTTCTGCTTTTTGAGTTTGTAATTCAGCAAGTTTTGCAGCCATTACTGGATCTAATTTGATTCCATCTAATTCTGAAGACAATTCTCTTGTTTTTTCTTCAATTTCTTTAATCTTAGTTTTCTTCTCTCCATGTTGTGTTCTTAAAGATTGTAACTCTGTTGTCATTCTCTCAATTTCTTGTTTAGCCTCATCATATCCTTCTACTTTTTCATCTTTTCCTACCGCTAATGATGCTGCAAGATTGCTCATTGCTTCATCTCTTTCTGCTTCTACTCTTGCAATTTCAGCAGTTTGAACTTCAGCTCTAGAATCTAATTCTCTGATTACCATTCTACCTTTGTCATCAACTAATCTTGTCATATCATCAATTGCATCTGGTTCTATTTTTCCAGTTCTTAATCCTAATTTTCTCATTTGGGTTTTAATCGCATTTCTTTGAACTTTTATTTTTGATGCAATTTTTACTAATTCACCTGGATTATCTATTGTTGCATTAGCTCTTGCTTTTTCAAAGTCTTCAAGTAATTTTGTAAGTTCTCCTACACCTTGTTTTATTTCAGGGTCTTCATTTATTTTTGTTTTTAGTTCTTCAGTTTTTGCAAGTTCTTTTTGTTTTTTATCAATAAGTTTTTGATATTCATATTCCATTTCATCTCTTAAAGCTTGGTTTATAATTTCATTTCCTGCAAAACTTTGAACAATTACTCCTAGTCTATCGCTTTGAGTTTGAGCTCTCTGTTCAATTTCATTATATGCTTCAGCCATTTGTTC
Organism: Candidatus Scatovivens sp.; assembly: GCA_045630665.1. Classification (GTDB taxonomy): domain Bacteria; phylum Bacillota; class Clostridia; order TANB77; family CAG-508; genus Scatovivens. The sequence goes on along the minus strand of JAZQTI010000101.1, from coordinate 41,852 downwards.
TTGTTCTGTTCTTTTTTCATCTAATGCAGTTTGAGCTTTATCTAATTCAGCTTTTGCATCTTCTACTTGTTTTCTCATTGCTTCTATAACAGCTTCAGAATAATTTGCTTTTTCTGCTGCTTCAAGTACTGGTAATAAAGCTTTATATGCTAAGTCCTTTTCACTATATGTACTTGATGCTTCTTCATAACTAGTGTTAGCAGCTTCCTTTTTTGCATTTGCTGCTTCTAATTCACCTTTAATTTCTCTAACTTTTTTAACTAAATCTACATATTCTTTATTTAGTTCTTCTAAAGTTCTTTCTTCCATAAAAATCTCCTTTTATTTTTATATTTTATATTTCAGCAAGCAAAAATTATTCTGCTTTTTTAACTTCACATTCTGTGATAATTTCATTAAGCTCAAGTTTTGTTTTTACTAGGTCTTTAACAAATTTTACGCCTTCTTCATTTAATTTTTCTTCCATACAAAATCTCCTTTACTTAATAAATTCTTACTTTTCCATTGTAACATTTTTGTAACAAAAAGTCAATATTTTATGTAAATTAACTAGAATTTATCCACATTTATATATATTTATTTAAATTTATATCATCTAATGCTCTTTGAGCTAATTGATTATATCTTAATTTTTTGTCTTTTATCTTTTCTTCTAACTCTGGCAAAATACCAAAATTCGCATTCATAGGTTGAAATTTATCATTTTCTGTTGATATATATAATGCCAGTGCGCCTATTACAGTTTGATTAGAAAAAACAATTTTTTCAGATTCATATTTTTCAATACATAATGTATCTTCTTGTATTTGATTTTTTATTTCAAATAGCTTTGCAGCATTTATTCCTGCTACAAATCCAGAAGATATTGATTCCACATATCCTTCAACCCCAGTAACTTGTCCTGCAAAAAATATATTTCTATTTTCTTTCATATTATATGTATTGTCTAATATATAAGTAGAATTAATATATGTATTTCTATGCATAACTCCATATTTTATGAAATTAGCATTTTCAAGTCCTGGAATCAAAGAAAATACTCTTTTTTGTTCTCCAAATTTCAAATTAGTTTGAAATCCTACTATATTATATATATTTCCTTCTTGGTTATCTTGTCTTAATTGAATAACTGCATATGGTCTTTTTCCAGTTCTTGGATCTGTGAACCCAACAGGTTTTAATGGTCCAAATCTTAATGTATCTATTCCTCTTTTAGCCATTATCTCAACTGGCATACACCCTTCAAAAATTTCTCTTTTTTCGAATTCATGTAAATTAACAACTTCTGCATTTACAAGTTCATTATAGAAAAGTTCATATTCTTCTTTATTCATTGGAAGATTTATATAACTTCCTTTATGATCTTTAACTCTTTCTTTCCAATCCTCTATTGATTCTTCTTTTTCTCTTTCTTGAGTATATCTATCACCATAAAAAGCAATATCCATATTTATTGAATCTTTTTCTACTATTGGAGCCGCAGCATCATAAAAGTATAGTTTATCATTACCTGTTAATTTAGCAATTTCTTCTGATAGTTTTTCTGAGGTTAGAGGACCAGTTGCAATAATTACAATTGCATTTTTTGGTATTTGAGTAATTTCTTCTCTAACAACTTCTATATATTCGTTTTTATTAATAATATCTGTTATTTCTTTTGAGAATTTTTCTCTATCAACAGCCAAAGCTTGTCCAGCAGGAACAGAATTATTATCTGCTACTTTTATAAGTTCTGACCCTAATATTCTTAATTCTTCTTTTAATAATCCACATGCATTTGTAATCAAATTGGATTTAAATGAATTACTACATACTATTTCAGCCAAATCTTCATTACTATGTGCAGGAGAGAATTTATATGGTTTCATTTCATATAATTTTACTTTTATTTTTCTTTTAGCAATTTGAAGAGCCGCTTCACATCCTGCTAACCCTCCACCTATTACAATAATTTCATTCATATTTAACGCCCTTCATCAGTTGATGTTCTTTCACCATCTTCTAGTGTATCTTTTTGATCAGAATTTTCTTGAACAACTGGAGTTTCTGCTTTATATCTAGTATCAAATACACTTTGTGTTTCTTGTGTATTTTCATCAATCATAGTTGTATCTATTGATTCCATTCTTATACCAGTTGATACAGAAACTTGTCCTTGAGTAGTTTCTTTTTCTGATTTTATTTCTTCTTTTTCCTCTATATTATTCGCTACTTCTTCTTTTTTTCCTTTAAACATATTTTTTATTTTATCAAAAACAGTTACTTTTTTTACTGCTGGTAAATTATTTGGATTATTATTTTCTTTTTCATTAGCAACATTTTTATCTTGTTTTTTTTGATTCCTTTGCCATCTTTTTAATATAGAATTATCTACCCCTATAATATCCATATTTCTATAATTTTTATTAAATATTCTTTGTGGCATTACTACAAAAGCTTTTCTAAGCCCAATAGCAATTTTACCATACAAAATAGCTTTGCCTTCTCCAATTACATTTTCTACATTTGATCTTTTGAATTTTTTATCAAACATTTCAGGATCAAAATCTTTTAATTTCTGCAATATTTCAGTTCTAAGTACATCATCTTTTTGTAATTTTTTTGCATCTCTAAATAATGTTCTTATTTCTTCGTTAGTACAATTCTCTTTTCCTTTTTCTCTTAACTCAAACAACTTAGAATTAAGTGCTTTTATTTCTTCGCTTTTTTCTTCTACCCTTTTATCTATTCCTTTTGTTTGGAATCTAATATGTTCAAACGCAGCTGCTATATCTGTTTCTTCTTTAAAAGAAAATTTTTTAGCATCCAACATATCTAATACAGTTTTACCTTTAAATTCACCTTTTTCACTTAAATATTCTGTAAATTGTTCTGGTCTTTCTAGTATATACTTTTTTAGTATTTCTGCAACTCCATTGTATTGAGGATTATTTACAGATTTTGCTGTAAACTCTTTTGGCGCTTTATTTAATTGTACTATTTGTCTTTCATTTAATTCTAATGTCCTAAATTTACAATATAATGCCATAATTTGTTCTGGAGTCATATTCATTCCGCTTAAGACATTTAATGTTATATCTTCTTTTTTACTACATAAAATTACTTCTTTTTCTTTTGCCTTTGCTTTGAATTTATTAACCTCTTCAAAACTCTTGGCTTCTATACTTCCACCAGCTTTAATAATTGATTGTTCGAATCTGTTCATAAGATCTAAAAATGTTTTATCATTAAATGTGGCCTTTTCCACAGTTTCATCTATATTAAATTCAGGTCCAAACATTAATATTCCTATACGTTGCAATTTATTTTGATCAAAGTCTCCATTTTCATCAAACACATCCCATCCAAACTTTCCAGCTAAAACCTTAGCATTTTGGCCTTTAATCTCATCACCAGATTTATATGCTATTAATAATGTTTTGAAAAACTTTTCTCTTCCATCTTGAGGTAATGTTTTATATGAGTGATACCTCTCTAAGTTTGTTGTCAATTCTGAATCATTTCTTTTTTGAACAAATTGTTGAAAAAATTCTTCTATTTTTTCTAAACTTATTTGTCCATTTTCATCTACTATATTGGAGTAAAATTTTGAAGTTTTAAATGTATCTATATCGGCATTACAATACTTCATAAATTCTTCTTCTGATAATTCAGATTCACCTGTAGCAATCAAATGTCCATAAAACACTGCTTCCATTATTCTTACATCTGCTGTTGTTCCAACGAAAGTTTCTACAACCATTTTTTCTTGTTTTTCAACTTGTTCTTTAGCTTCTTCTTCTGAAACACCCATTCTTGTTAAAACATAATACATTTCATCTGCACTAAGAGCAAATTTGGCTTCAGGAATGTTTAGATATTCTATATTCTTTATTATTTCTGTTATTTCCTTATTTACTACTAGATTTTCATCTAGTATCTTATCTATATTTCTTATAAATTTGCCTTCTTCTTTTGTTTGATTTTGTGCAATTTTATATGCATAATCGGTATTAGCAAGCACATTCTCCATCTCTGTTTGTGATAATCTTGTTAAATCTACTCCTAGAGCTTTGCTTATTACCTCTAAATTATTAGCATGTACTTCTGCTAATAAACTTTCTTCTAAAACAACATTACCTACTTTGTTATACTTCATACCAGCAATAGCTATATAATTGCTAACAATATCTTCAATCCCTATTCCAATTCCAAGTTTTTCAAATTGAGCAATTTGTTTTCCATAAATAGAATTCATTATTTCTTCTTCTATTTGTTGTCTATATATGCTTTCTACAAAAATATTAAATTCATCATCTGTTATTTTTCTTGTTTGATTATCCATATATTCCCTTTTTATAATACTATCTTCCTACATCTATAGGTTTTTCTTTATCTTCATTTTCTATTTCAGTTGTTTGTGGCATTTGTATAGTTGGTGTTTTATCTACTTTTATATAATCTAATTTATTTTTATTATCCTTCATTTCTGCATTTGTTTTTTCAGAATCTATTTTCTCTTCTGTATCGTCTTTTCCTTTTTCTAATAATGGTACTGCATTCTTTTTAAATAATGACGTAACTCTTTTGGCTATATTTCCTATAAAAGCCATAAATTTATTTGTTTTTTTATCATTTTGATTATTAACCCCTCCATTTGGATTATTATCTTCTGCATATTTAGCTTTTATTTCTTCTCTTTTCTCTTGCCTTGCTTTCTTTTCTTCATTATAAGATATTGCTAATTCTTCTGATTGTTCTTCAAAAAATTGATCAAATTCTTGCTGAGTAATCTTCCCATCTTCACCTTTTAATTCTAGTATTTTTGCATCAAATAATTTTTCAAAGCCTTTTACACCTTTATCTGAAATTTCATTAGTTTCTTTATGGCCTAATACTCTTTTTACATTAGCATAATTTATTTTATTTTTTATTTTTCTTCCACTTTCATTTAAAATTGTCATATATTCTGAAAAATATTCTTTGTTATAATACATATATTTTTCTATCGAATTAGCAACTTCCAAACACATTTTTGAATCCAAGCTTCGTTCATCATACATTTTTGATTTTTCAGAATACATTACATATAGTTTTGCAATTGTTTCTACATTATTAGGATTTATATCTAACTTTAATTTATCTAGTCGTTCAAATACCATCTTGTCGCTTTGACTCATTTTTTTAAATTTTTTCATTTCTGAAATTTGCTGCATATAATTTACTTCGTTAATACTATGGTCTGATGCAAATTCTTGTAACTCATCAATTGTATTTACTCCAACAATTTTTAAAATCTCTTCTTCATTAGACTGAATTCCTATTTTTTCACATAATTTTTCAAGCATTTCTTTGTTACTTTCATTTTTAGAAAAGTATCCTCTTGCTAATATAGCTCTTAAATTTGCTTTATTTACATCATCTAAATCATTAAAATTAATCTTTTCATTTTTTAAAAATAAGTTATACCTTTTTAATTCATCTCTTAAATTAGTTTCTTCAAATTCTTTTAACCATTCTTTTTCAAATTCTTGTAATTTATCAAAATCAACCTTCCCGTCTTCACCAATTACACGTTGATAAAATTTTGAATTTTCATAATTTTTTAGTTTCTTATTAACAAACTTCATATCTGGAATAGTGTCTTTTTTTGCAAAGAAAATTACCATTTGCATGAAACTCATGTCTTCAACAGTATCCATTTTGTAATAATCTCTTTTTTCGTTTTGTCTTTCTTGTTCTTCTTTTGTTTCACCAATCTCACTTGCCAAGAATTCTTCAGAATCTTTATCCAATTTTTTATCATCTTCACGACTTTTACTATGACTTATAGAACCCAAACTATAATTTGTTCTAAGAAATTTATTATAATCACTCAAAAAATCTTGTTTTTCTTCAGTACTAAAAATTTTTGAATTCATTATAGTTTCTACAAATGACTCTTTTGGAGTTAATTCAAATCTTTCTTTAAATGGATCCACAATTAAAATGTCATCTGGTCTTAAGATACCACATTCAACAGCTGATTCTAAGCTTTTTTTAACATCTACTTCTCCTGTAGTCATATTAATAATAATTCCATTTGGTATCTCTGAAAGATATTGTAAAAGCAAATCACAAACAGTTCTCATATTATCAAGTGCTGTTTGCATATTAGTAACACCACTTGACAATTCTTGATACCTACTTTCTATCATAGATTCACTTATTCCATTTTCAAACAAAGTTTTTAATCTTACAGCTATAACAGAATTTTCCATGTTGTTTATTAAATCAACAACATCAATAACCTCACCACCTTCAACAACTAGTGAGCTTTCTTCTGTTCCTTCTTTCATTTTTTGCTTTGTATCTGCATTTACTTTTTTTCTCTCTTCTTCTTTAAAATCCATTACACTTCTCCATTTATTTTTTAACAAAAAACAATTTTCGCATTAAATCATCTAATAATATAATTTTATTATAACTATTAACATTTCTTGATTCAATAACAGAAATATTACATTTATTCTGTTTTTCTATTACTTTTTTCTTATATTTATTTCCGCAGCAATAATAATTTTATAAATAAAAAAGCCAAGTTTAAACTTGGCTTTTTTTTATTTTTTCTTTGCTACTTTTTTAGTTTTTGATGTTGCTTTTTTAGTTGTCTTAGCTTTGGTTGTTTTTTTAGTTTTTTTTACATCTTGATCATATAATTCCATATCTATTTCATTATTTGGAACAAATTTTTCTCCTTGTTTAGGTTTATTCCATGAAATATAATAACATCCTTGGCCTATACCTTCATTTTTCTCACAAATATAATAATTACGTCTTTTCTTTGTTTTTCTTATTTGAACTGTTCCACCACAAACAGGACATGGAACATCAATTGTTTCTATAATTGGTTTTGCATTTTGGCATTCTGGATATCCTGGACAAGCTAAAAATTTACCAAATCTTCCATATTTTATTACCATCATTCTTCCACATTTTTCACATGGTGTGTCTGATTCTTCATATGTAAGAGTTACATGTTCTAATTCTTTTGTTACTTTATCCACTGTTTCTCCAAAAGGTGTGTAAAACTCTCTGATTACTTTTTTCCAATTTTCTTCACCTACTGCAACTTTATCAAATTCCTCTTCAATTTTTGCAGTAAATTCTACATTTATTACATCTCCAAAATTTTCTATTAATAACTTATTAACAACTTTTCCTAAATCAGTTGGCATTAATTGTTTTTGTACTTTTTCAATATATCTTCTCATTAATATAGTAGTTATTGTTGGAGCATAAGTACTTGGTCTTCCAATTCCTTTTTCTTCTAAAGTTTTTACTAAACTTGCTTCAGTATATCTTGCTGGTGGTTCTGTAAAACTTTGTTTTGATTCAATTTCTTCTTTTTTTACTTCTTCACCAACTTCTAATTCTGGTATTTTCTCAAATTCTTCTTTTTCTTCGTTTTCAACATACAAAGTCATATAACCTTTAAATTTCATCGTTTGACCATTTGCTTTAAAGTTATATTCATTTCCATCAATTGAAACTGTTACTGTATCATATACTGCAGAAGCCATTTGACTTGCCATAAATCTATTATATATTAATTTATATAATTTATATTGATCAGAACTCAAACTATCTTTTATAGATTCTGGTGTTAGTTCTATATGAGATGGTCTTATTGCCTCATGTGCATCTTGTGCTTCAGATTTTGTTTTATAAAATCTATTTTCATAATAGTTTTCACCATATACATTTAAAATATGTTCTTTGGCCGCAGCTCTTGCTTCATTTGAAATTCTTGTTGAATCTGTTCTCATATAAGTAATTAAACCTGTATCTCCATATTCTGGTAGTTTAACACCTTCATATAATGTTTGAGCAACAGACATTGTTTTCTTTAATGCAAAATTTAATTTTCTTGATGCATCTTGTTGGAGTGTACTTGTTGTAAATGGTGGTGCAGGATTTCTTTTTCTCTCACCTTTTTTTACATCTACAACTTTATATTTTGCATTTTCTAAGTCTGATAAAATTTGGTCTACTTCTTCTTTAGAATGAAGTTCAACTTTTTCTCCATTTTTACCAACAAACTTACAATTAAATTTTGTTTTTGTTTTTTTATCAGAAGCAATCAAATTAATATTCCAATATTCTTCTGGAATAAATTTTTCTATTTCTTCTTCTCTATCTACAATCAATTTTACTGCTACAGATTGAACTCTTCCAGCAGATAAGCCTCTTTTTACTTTTTTCCATAATACTGGACTTATTTTATATCCAACTATTCTATCTAATACACGTCTTGCTTGTTGAGCATCAGTTAAATTTATATCTATTTTTCTTGGATTATTTATTCCGTTTTTTACAGCTTCTTTTGTTATTTCATTAAAAGTCACTCTACATATACTTTCAGGATCAATTCCTAAAATATATGCTAAATGCCATGCAATAGCTTCTCCTTCACGGTCAGGGTCAGTTGCAAGATAAACTTTTTTCGCATCTTTTGCATCTTTCTTTAAAGAATTAATTAAACTAGCTTTTCCACGTATATTGATATATTCTGGTTCGAAATCATTTTCGATATTGATTCCCATTTTTGATTTTGGTAAATCTCTTATATGTCCCATTGAAGCAACCACTTTGCTTTTTCCACCAAGGAATTTTTTTATAGTATTTGCTTTAGCAGGCGACTCCACTATAACTAATTTATCAATCATTTATTTTTCTCCCTTAAAGATTTTTTATTACGTATGTATTTTAAATCATTATTATTTATTTTGCAAGTATTTCTTATATATTAACAAAATTTGCAAAATCTTAATACAAAACAAAAATACATTTTAGTAATACTAAAATGTATTTTTATATTAATTATCTTGCATCATCATCATCACGATCAGAGTTCTCAAAAGTTTTTTCTGTTTCTTCGTTTGCCACAATATGTTCAACAACGTCAGTTACACTAACTTTTCCAGATTCTAACACTTTTGTATCTTTTGCTTCTTTCATTTGCTTACCTATATCCATTATAGCATCTATATTATTTTCACTCAAAGTATTTTGTCTTTCAATCATATCGTCAAGTATTCCTTTGGTAGAAGTAGAATCTATTTCTACCATTTTTTTCAAAGCTTGTTCATCATAAATTCTTTCTGCTATAATAGCTGAGAAAAAGCCTTTTCTTGCTGCCATTTCTTTAGGATTATACGAATTTTCTCTATTTTCTAAAATATTGAACATTACATTCATATAATCTTTTTTCGTAGGTAAATCAGAAGTGCTTGTAATCATAGTACTTACATAATCTAATGTATTATCAATTCCTCTATTATCAATTCTATTATTTAATGTTTTTAATAAATTTTTTATTTTTTTCATAAGTGGATCATCTTGTTCTTGCTCTTGTTTTATTGGCTCACATTCTGTAGATGGTTTTAAATCATATTGACTAAATTTAGAATCTTTCATTTTCTTTTGAACTTCATTAGGAGCAACTCTAAGCATATTATCTATTAACTCTTTGTTTTCGAATCCAGATTTTATCATAAAATCAATTGAAGAATCAATAATTCCTTGCATATAACCATCTGTAAAATTATCTATAACTCCATCATTTTCACCTTTTTGAGCACCTTCATATAGTAAAGCTGCTTTATTAAACATATAGAATCTCATATTTCTTTCTGCTGGTGAAATTTCTGTATCATCTTTCCATCCTTCACCAAGATCTTTTAAAACCATTAAAGTCGCATCAAAATTCTCTTCAAACATAAGATCTATTTGAGGTTGTAGTTCTTCTAATTTTCTACCACTTCGTATTTCTTGTGTAAAGATATCTATATTTCTATTTAAACTATATTGAGTTGCTGTTATTTGAGTTTCTATTGTAAAATCATCTACTCCATCTAAATTTTTGTACGCTTTATCATATAACTCAAAATCTTCTTTTTTGGCAGTGCTATAATTGATATTATTTTGCTTTGCAAATTCTTTTATTTTTTCTCTATCTATTGTTGGTTTACCGTTTTCATCATATGTTATTATCTCAACTCCCCATTTTTCAGAAAGTTTTTGTGCAGCAACAAAAAGATTTGAATCTCCAATTTCAGCATAAGCAAGTGCCAAAGTGTCTAATGAACGAAGTGCTATTTCTTTATCTGAACCACTCAACTCTTCAAATTTCACTGTTGTTTTTGCAAATGGCATAGCAGACATTAACGCTGTAATTACTATTCTAGAATTTTTGTCTCCACCATTAGCTTTATCAATTGTTTTTGCAAGTTCTGTTTCGTCAAGTTCACTTACTATATTAGCAATATCTTCTTCTTGCATTTTCATTTCCTCTGGTAATGTATATTTTCCATCATACTTTTCAGATAAATCATTTAATAATTTTTCTTGAATTTCATCTTTATCAATTTCCAGATTTTTTCCAAGAATTAATATGTCTGCTTTATCTTCTACTATTTCTTTGTCGGTATTCTTTGATACTATTTCTGTAACAATTGTTGATGCTAATACCTGAACATCTTTAGATGAAAAAATATTATCTAATGATTTTATTCTCTCACTAGAAACTCTGTCACTAATGCCTTGTAAGATTATTATTCTTGCATTTTCTGGTATTTCACCTTCAATTCCGCCAATCAAAGCATTAAATTCTTTTTGTAATTCATTTAATTGGCTTGCAGCAATAATATCTAATTTTCCTAATAATTTTCGTTTTTCTTCTTCACTTTTCGAATCAAATGACATTTGATTTTTGGCAATTTGTTCTGCAATATCTTTTAATAAATCTTGTTCACTTTCACCTGAGGCCATATTTACTCTCCTTTACATTTGTTTTTTCCTCTCTTTTACTTTAGTACTTTAACTATTTCTTCATAAATTTTTTCTTCAACGTCCGATGGAGCAATTGTATTTGCCATTTTCCCCATTTCATCAAGTTCTAATTTATCATGTATGATATCATCAATTTCTTCTGCTAAATTTGTTCCATTTACTTCATTATTTAATATCATTTTTGCAGCCCCTATTTTCTTAAGAACAAGTGCATTATCTTCTTGTCTATTGGCTGATATTGATGGAAGCGGAATAAATATCGCTGGTTTTCCTACAATTGATACTTCTGTAATTGTCATAGCACCACTTCTACAAACTAACAAATCTGATATATTCATCAATTCTTCCATATTGTATATATATGGTAATATTTTTACATTTTTAATACTATTTATATAAATATTTTGTTTTTCAAAGTTCTCTTTTACTATATCATATTGTTTTGGTCCTGTTGCCCAAATTATTTGATAATCTTTATTTCTATTAGATGTAATTAAATCTATAACAGCTTCATTTATTCTTTGAGCACCTTGACTACCACCATAAATCAATACAATTGGTAAATCATTTTTTATGCCTATTTCTTCTAATATTTCTTTTTTTCTAGTCTTTGATACATCTATTTTTCTAATTTTTGTAGGAGTACCTGTTACTACTATATTTTTACATCCTTCCAATTTTGATTTTGTATCTTCAAATCCAACTAACACACTATTAACTTTTTTTGAAAACATTTTTACAGCTTTTCCTGGATATGCATTACTTTCATGAAGAATTGTTGGAATCTTTCTAGACACAGCAACATAAAATACTGGTCCACATATATATCCACCAGTTCCTAAAACTAGGTCAGGTTTAAATTCATCAAATATTTTTTTAACATCTTTTCTACTAGCAATAGTTTGAAATATATGTTTTATATTTGTTAATGAAAATTCTTTTTTTAATCCATATACATCAATTGTTTTTAATTTATATCCAGCTCTAGGAACTAAATCATTTTCTAATCCTCTATTAGTTCCTATAAATATAATTTCAGATTTTGGATCTTTTTCTTTTATTTTATTAGCAATCGCAATTCCTGGATTTATATGTCCACCAGTTCCTGCTGCCGCAATGATAACTTTCATTTTCTACATCCTTAAAATATATTTAGGTTTTTAGGTCCTATTAACCTTTATTATTATTTTTCTTACTGTTTCTAGATACACTCAGTAAAATTCCAACTGCCATTAAGTTGGCAAGCATTGCAGAACCACCATAACTAAAGAATGGTAATGGCATACCTGTTACTGGCATTGTATTTGTTACAACTGCAATATTTACTATTGCTTGTAATCCTATCATTGTTGTTATACCAATTGATATTAAGCTTCCAAATGTATCTTCAGCTTTTATTGCAATTATAATTCCTCTCCAAATAAACAATATGAAAAGAATTATTACTGCTATAGCACCAATGAAGCCTAATTCTTCTGCTAATACAGCAAAAATAAAATCGTTTTGTGGCTCTGGTAAATATAAATATTTTTGTTTACTATTTCCTAGTCCTAAACCAAATAATCCACCTGAACCTATAGCATATAAACTTTGATTTATTTGCCATCCTGCACCAGTTAAATCAGCTTCTACATTAAGCCATGTTTGTATTCTAGTAAATCTAAAGTCAGTTGCTTCTCCTGCTGCCATATTTCTTAGAAGATATAATACAAAAGCACCAATAACAAATGTTCCGGCTCCAATAAAATATCTAAATAAAGAACCTGCAACAAACATTTGAACACAAGTTATTGCAGCAATTACAAATGTTGAACTAAAATGGTTTTGCAATTTTAAAAGAGCAAATGCTATTGGTCCTAAGAATATTAATGGATATATAAATCCAGGTACTATTTTTCTTATTTTATTTTTTTCTTTCATGTCTGTTAAAAGTGATGCATAAAAAATTATAAATGCAACTTTCGCAAACTCTGATGGTTGGAATGAAAATCCAAAAAGATTAATCCATCTTCTTGCTCCATTTTCTCCAATTCCAATAAAACCAACTAAAAATAGTAATGCAACAAAAACAATATATATTAACCATTTTAATTTTCTGTATATTCTATAATCAATTTTTGATAATACTATCATTGCTGCTAAACCTAATAATGCTACCCCACCTTGTTTTACTACATAATCATAGCTATTTCCATTTTCTGAAAATGATACTGGAGCACTTGCTGATAATAACATTATTAACCCTATACATAAAAGTAATAGGGTTATTATTAATATAGAATAATCGAATTTTCCATTTAATAAAAATGAGAATCTTTTTGCTTTTGTTCTTTTTACCATTTTTTAACCTATATTTTTTTATTTAGATTTTTTGGATTTATCTATAAACCTTAAACTATAAGTATTGCACATACTGATGCAATTAATGTTATTAGTGAAAATACACCAACAACTCTATTTTCTCTCCATCCAGTTAATTCAAAATGGTGATGTAATGGAGACATTCTAAATAATCTTTTTCCTGTAAATCTAAAATATACAACTTGCATAATAACAGATAATGTTTCAATTACAGGAATTATAGCTATTAATACTAGTAATAACGGATTTTTTAAATAAATCATCATACTAGATATAACTCCACCTAAAAGTAATGAACCTGTATCTCCCATCATTACTTTAGCTTTATGAAAATTATAAATTAAAAATCCACCACATGTTCCAACAACAATAGCTCCAAAACAAGAAATACTTTCATATCCAGCTTGCATAGCTATTATTGATATTGCTGTAACCATTATTGCTGTAACACTTCCAGCTAACCCATCAACACCATCTGTTAAGTTTACAGCATTTGTACTTCCTAACATAACAAATATTGTAAATGGTATAAAAATCCATAATGGTAATTGTAAATTATAATTTATTATTGGAATTATAATGTCTGTTCCAAGCCCAACGTACTTTATTAAAAACATTGTATATATAACAGAAATTATAAGCAATCCTAACATTTTTAATTTAGGATTTAATCCTTCTGTATTTTTCAAAACAACTTTTTTATAATCATCTATAAATCCTACAATTCCAAACCCTAAGCTTGCTATTGCAATTGCTAGAATTGGAACTAGTAATTCTTCTTGTGGATTTAAAATTGAATAAATTGCAACAAGAACAATAATTGTTATAATCATCATTATTCCACCCATTGTAGGTGTACCTTGTTTTTTTAAATGTGCTCTTGGACCACAAGCTCTTTCATTTTGACCAACTTTTAATTTTTTTAAAATTGGTATAATTACTTTTCCTAAAACAGCTGTTAATACAAAAGATAAAATCAAATATATTATCTGAGTTGTCATTATTTTTTCTCTCCTAATATTTCTTTTACAATTTCTCTTTCATCTAATGGATATTTTTCTCCATTAATCTCTTGATAAGTTTCATGACCTTTTCCTGCTAAAATTACCAAATCTCTTTTTCCCATCATTTTGATTGCTTTGGCAATTGCTTCTCTTCTGTCTACTACTATTTCATATTTTCCTTTTGTTTTTGCTATTCCAACTTCTATACTTTCTATAATTTCTTCTGGATTTTCTGTTCTTGGATTATCTGTTGTTACTATTGTGTAATCAGCCAAACGTCCCGCAACTTCACCCATTTTCGGTCTTTTTTCTTTATCTCTATCTCCACCGCAACCAAATACACAAATTACTTTTCCAGGTGTATAAGTTTTTGCTGCTTGAAGAATATTTTCTAAACTTTCTGCTGTATGAGCATAATCTATCATTATTGGTAAATCTTCTTTGTTTGGTACTAATTCGTTTCTTCCTGGAACTACAATATTTTCTAATCCTTCTTTTATTTTTTCAACATCTATTCCTAAAGCTGTAGCTAATGAGATTGAAGCTAATGCATTATATACGCTGTATCTTCCTGGAATATTTACTTTAATTCTTTCGTTTCTAACTCCTAGTTTTACTTTAAAGTCTACACTTATATTTGTTATTGTAATATCTTTAGCTAATAAATCAGCTTTGTTATCAACTGCATAAGTACTTATATTACAATTTGGAGCTCCTTTAATTATTTTATTACATTTAAAATCATCACTATTTATAAATGCTCTTGGACACATTGTAAATAATTTTAATTTTGTTTCAAAATATTCATTCATATCAGCATGTTCTTTTAAACTAATATGATCTTTATATAGATTAGTGAATATACCGTAATCGAAATTACATCCTTCAACTCTAGATAGTTTTAAACTTTGTGAGGAAACTTCCATTACTACATAATCACATTTTGCTTTTGCCATTTTATAGAATAAACCTTGAAGTTCTAAACTTTCTGGAGTTGTTCTATTGCTAAAGCCTAAACATTCATCTCCTATATAATTAGCAATTGTTCCTATTAAGCCAACTTTATATCCTGCTTTTTCTAAAATAGATTTAATCATATAAGTTGTTGTTGTTTTTCCTTTTGTTCCTGTAACACCTATAAGTTTAAAATATCTTGAAGGATTTCCGAAATAATTACAAGAAACTCTTGCTAATGCTTTTCTTGTATCATCTGTAATTATTACTGTAACTCCACTTGGTATTTTTATTTTTTTAAAGTCAGCTGACATATCTAACATAACAGCAACAGCACCATTTTCTATCGCTTCTGATATATATTCATGACCATCAAAATCATAACCTTTTATTGCAATAAATAAAGAATTTGGAACAATTTTCTTTGAATTACATTCCACTTTCTTTATATCAATATCCATATCTCCTTTTGATTTGAAATTCTCAATTCCTATTAAAAGTTTTTTTAATTCCATTTGAATTCTCCTTCGAAATTTGTTATTGCAAATATAAAATTTTATATTCGTTTCTAATTTGTTTTTCCTTTAATTCGATATCTTTGTAGTATATCAATGTTATTATATAGCAAAATGATTTTTTTGTATATAATTTTTTATTTATTTTACTTTAATTTTATTATATATTTTTAGATTTATTACTAATCATTTTCGAACGTAAAGGAGACCTGAATTCTCAGGTCTCCTTTGCTTGTGTCTCTCACTCCTTAAACGACCACATTGTTCTTACCGCTGCTTTGGAATGTTTCATCCAGGTTTGATAAGTATACCGCTTTCTTGCGGGGTAAAGTGCTTCACCGTCGGAAAACGGTGTTCCTTCTCTTGCCACAGCATACTGCTGATAGGACTCCATTGTCCACTCAGTATCGAAAATATCTCCGAAGAGTTCTCGAATCGTCCAGTTGCCGCATTCTCGATCCAGAATTGCATCTTGTTCTTTCTTAGTTGTAGGGCTGTTGACCCATTCATCATAAGAAAGAGATTTGGTTGCGATAAGCCATCTTCCAATGGTATCATATACCGCACCATAAAGCAAACTTGCTTCCATCCCGGGAATTTCCAGAAGAGCATTTGGGGCTTCATCGAAGCACATACCTCTTTTGACAACTCCAGAATTGGGAACCAGTTCTCCCAGCTCAGGGTCCACCATCGCAAAGTCTCTGGAAATGAAAATTCCTTTGCATTTCTCGATACTTTTGGTAACCACACTGGGTAACACTTCATGGTAATCAGATACCGAAAGGACTTCTGACATATCCCATGTGACTCTCCTGACCTCTTTTATGAAGTCAGTCCGGATAAACGTGATTGCAATCCCTAGGACCTCCATCGTTGCTGCGACAAAGCCCCAATATGGATTGAATTTCACGTCTTTGACTACTGCGCCTTCAGGAACGCGCAATTCGAACACACGATTCTCATCCATAATGCTTACCTCCATTGCAAATTTTATGAGAACAAAATGTTTTGCCATCTAGCATTATACAGCTTTTTAGGCTTTTTTTCAAGTATCTACCTCACTTTTTGTTGGTATTTCTAGATAATTTATAACTTCATTTAAAATTTTTCCTGCTACTGGTGCAGCAACAGTTCCACCTTGATGACCTGCTTCTCCTGTTGGATTATACAAAGTAACTAAAATACAAATACTTGGATCGTCTGTCGGAGCTACACCTATAAAAGATGTTACATATTTTCCAGTATTTACTCCATCTTCAGAAGTTCCTGTTTTTCCTCCGACATTATATCCTTGTACTCTAGCATTTTTTCCAGTTCCTTCTGAAACCACTGATGTCATCATACTTAAAACTGATTCTGCAGTTCTTTCTGATATAGTTCTTTCTCCATATTCTACTTCTATTTCTTGTGTTTCTTCTGTTATTGGATTTTGAATTGCTCTTACAACTCGAGGTTTTATATATACTCCTTTATTAGCAATTGTTGATACCATAGTAATCATTTGGATTGGTGTAACTTCAAATCTTTGACCAAAACTTATAGTTGCAAGTTCTACTGGTCCAACTTTTTCTTCTTTTAAAAATATTGAATTAGCTTCTCCAATTAAATCTATACCAGTTTTTTTCAAAAAACCAAATTTTTCTAAATAATTATAATATTTAGAAACCCCAATTTTTTGACCTAATCCAATAAATACTGGATTACACGAATTCATCAGTCCTTCTCTTAAACTCTGACTACCATGAGGTCTATAATATCTCCAGCATTTTATTCTTACTTTAGCCACCTCAATTCCACCTGTACACAAAAAACTTCCCGATTTATCCGGACTTGCAATTCCTTCTTCTATTGCAGCTGATGCTGTAACTAATTTAAATGTAGATCCCGGTTCATAAGTATCTGCTACAGCTTTATTTCTCCACATTCCTTGTAAATATAATGACTTTTGTGTCGTATCTAATTCACTCCATATTTCTTTCAAATCCATATTATTTATTTCATATGGATTATTCAAATCATAGAAAGGATATGTTGCCATTGCTAAAACATCTCCATTTTTAGGATTCATTATAATTACATTTCCTCCATTTGTACAAATATTTTCTATACATGCTTCTTCTAAATATTTTTCAACAATGGCTTGAATATTCATATCTATTGTTAAAATCAAATTATTCCCTTGCATAGATTTTTCATATTCTTCACCTGTATTTTCTATAATATTCCCTTTAGCATCAAGCATCTTGCTAATACTTCCATTTTCTCCAGTTAATACTTTATTATATTTAGCTTCAATACCATCCAATCCTTGATTATCACTTCCAACAAATCCAATTATATGAGACGCTAAACTCGAATATGGATAATATCTTTTTGTGTCTTCATCAATATTTATTCCTGTAAATATACTTTTTTCTTCCATCCATTTTCTGAGTTCATCTGTTTTTTCTTTGTCAACCCTTTTTATAATTGTTTCGATTGAGCTATTTTTATTAACTTTTTTTAAAATTTTCTCATATTCTAACTCAAAAATCTCAGATAATTTTTTTGCTACAATTTCTCTATTTTCTTTTGGAATATTTGTTGGATTAATTGTAACAGTTTGGACAGTACTACTTTGGGCTAAAACTATTTTCCCACTCGTATCATAAATTGTACCTCTACCTGCTGTTATACTTCTACTTACATATTGTTGTTCTTCTGATTTATTTTTCCATTTTTCTCCTTCAACAAGTTGAATTATTGCAACTCTTATAATAACAATAATCCATAAAATAATTACTGCATAAAGTAGTAACATTATTCTTTTTTTAGAATCCAAATTTCTTTTTTGCATCATTCTCTCCTAATTCGATTTTATAAATCTTATTCAGATTTTTTAAAAAAAGAATTT
Organism: Candidatus Scatovivens sp.; assembly: GCA_045630665.1. Classification (GTDB taxonomy): domain Bacteria; phylum Bacillota; class Clostridia; order TANB77; family CAG-508; genus Scatovivens. Next base: position 23,313 of record JAZQTI010000101.1, on the reverse strand, counting down.
TGCACAAAAAAAGACAGATAATTTATTTTTCTATTATCCGTCTTAAAAAATATCTTTTATTTTTTCTATTGTTTTCTCAATCCAATTTGAGTTTTCTTCTTCAATTATAACTTTTTCTGTTCTTGCTTCAACATAATCTTTTTTTGGAAGATTAATATAAAATGTTTGTTTATTTGTTAATTTTTGCATTCCAAGTAATACTTTTGCAGATTGTTCAATATTATTTAAATTAATACTGTTTTGAATATTTATTTCTATTTGATCATTTTCTTTTTGTATTTCAGTTATTTGTGCCTGTAAAGCTTGAATTTGTGAGAATGATTCACTAATTTTGGAATTTCTATAAACCATGAAAAACATTATTGCAAACAATATCATACATTTTAAAAATAGAGAAACTTTTGCTCTAGTAATTAATGCATTCTTTGATTTTAAGTCTTCTTGTTTTTTCTTACTGTTTTCTACAATATTTTCTTTTTTCTTTGTTGTTACTTTTTTAGCTTTTGGTTTAGATTTTGTTTTGTTTTTATTATAACTAGAAGTTTTCTTTGGTTTATCATATTCAGGTCTAACTTTTCTAGGACTAGTTTCATATTGATATGAATATTGTCTTAGCGGCATAATGTTTTCCTCCTTTCTTTAGTATTTTTATAATAATTTATTTTTTCTCAAATATTCTTAATTTTGCACTTTTACTTCTTGAATTTTCATCCATTTCTTCATCTGTTGGTAACATTGGTTTTCTTGTAATAACTTTACCTTTTGTTACAGCACCACAAACACAATATGGTAATCCAGGTGGGCATATACATTTTCCAGCAGCATCATTAAAAGCATTTTTTACTGCTCTATCTTCTAAAGAATGAAATGTTAATATACAAAGTCTTCCACCAGGTTTTAGTGCATCTATTGAATCCATTACAGTATTATATAATGGTTTTATTTCATCATTTACTTCTATTCTTATTGCTTGAAAAGTTCTTTTAGCAGGATGTCCTTCTCCTTTTCTTCTTGGAAGAACTTCTTCAATAATATTTACTAATTCTTCTGTTGTTTCTATTTCTTTTGTTTTTCTATATTCTACAATTTTTCTAGCTATAGGACGTGAAAACTTTTCTTCTCCATATTCAAAAATTATTTTTGCTAAATCCTCTTCTTTATATGTATTTACAACAATTTTTGCAGTCAAAGTTTGAGTTTGATCCATTCTCATATCAAGCTCACCACTTCCCATATAACTAAAACCTCTATTTCTTTCATCAAGTTGATACGAAGAAACTCCTAAATCTAATAAAATACCATCAACTCCTGAAATATCAAGATTTTCTAAAATAGCTTTTATATTATCATGATTATCATGCACAAATTTAACGTTATTAAATTCATTTAAACGTTCCTTTGCAACACAAATAGCTTCTTGATCTCTATCAATTCCGATAAGAAGCCCTTTTTCTGATATTTTTTTGGCGATTTCTTTGCTGTGTCCAGCACCACCCATAGTTCCATCAACATAAATTCCATCTGGTTTTATGTTAAGACCTTGGATGCATTCTTCTAGCATTACTGACTTATGATTAAATTCCAAATTGTTACCCTCATGATAAAATTTTTTCTTCCAATTAGCATAAACAGTTGGTATTTTTATACCAACTGTCCTGCTTAATTGTAACTTTGTCTTTTGTAATTTAATTTTTTATCTTTGGTTTTTTAATATTTTTTCTTTTGTATTATATATTTTTTACCTTGGTAAATTATATATTTTTTCTTTAGTATGACAAAATTTCTTTTGTATACCATCTTATTCTTTAGTTTTTTCTAAAGATTTATCTTTTGTAAATTTTTTCTTTTGTACTTTTTTCTTTTGTATCTTAAAATTTTATCTTTGGCTTTTTATATAAACTTTAGCAAGTTATATACCAAGCATTTCCATTTTTTCTGCAATTTCATCTGCAGAAATTTCGTTATCACATTGTTGCCATTTTTCTTTACTCCAAATTTCAATTCTAGAGTCCATACCAACTATTACAACTTCTTTTGTAAGTCCGGCAAATTCTCTTAAGTTTCCTGAAATTAGGAACCTCCCTTGCTTATCGATTTCACAATCCATAGCACCAGCGAAGAAAAATCTTGAGAAAGCTCTGGCATCTTTGTTAGAAATTGGAAGTGATCTTAATTTTTGTTCAAAATTCTTCCACTCCTCAATAGAAAAAGCAAATAAGCAACCATCTAAACCTTTTGTTATTATGAACTTTTCACCAATGTCTTCTCTAAGTTTTGCAGGCATTATTAATCTGCCTTTAGCATCTAGAGAATGCTCATATTCACCAATTAACAATGGCTACAACTCCTTTCCTTTTTCTACCACTTTATTCCACTTTTCTCCACTTCAATTAAATTTTAATATATAACATTTTATTTTGCAAGCGTTTTTTTATATTTTTTTAAAATTATTAATTATTCTATTAATCTTTTTAATTTATACATTTCAAATATTTCTTCTTTCATTAAAAATATCACTTAATTTATTCTAAATATCTGTTTATTTCCCAATTTAAATTCATCATTTTTTCTCAAAATTCATTAATTATAATTCTCGTTTTATTTTGACTTTATATAGTTTTTGTGGTAAATTTTTTTATATAAAGTTTAGGAGAAATATATGTTTAATCAAGTACAAATTCAAGGTTTATTACTTAACTTAATAATATATACATTTATGCTTTTCCCTATTATTTGCATTTCTTTTAAAAAATGTATTTATAACAAAAATACTTTCTTGATTTCTATAATTGCTGCAACGATTATAGAAATCTTATTATCTATGTTTGTATATATTTTTTCCGATAAAATTTTCTCAATTTTCACAGATACAATTGGTGTTATTAATTACGCAGTTTATGCATCTAAAATTCTATTTATTTCAAGTAGCTTATATAGTCTAAAAGTTTTGCTACCATCATTTTTATTTCAAAAAAATGCAAAAAAAACAGTAATTCTTGTTTTATCAAAAATTACTGCTCATATATTTTTAATTTTTATTTGTTATATTCTTTTTAACACAAAAGGAATTTTATATTCATTCCCTATTTGCGATTTTATTTTTTATATAATATACACAAAAGTATTTTTAAATATTTTCAGACAAAATATCTAAATTTGCTTCTAATGCATCTGTTGTTGTAAAACCACTTTTTGCATTAAACACTTCATTTTCTTTATTTATATAAATCATTGATGGCGTTTCTGTTATATTATATGTTCTAGCTGCTTCTTTATAAAAATCATAATAAATTTCTATAGTATATTCACTAGCTAATTTTTCATCAACCTCTTCTGCTGTATTAATCATTAAAAATTGAATTTTGTCTTCATAATTTTTATACATTGATTCTACTTTTTTTAATACTTCTATTGAATCTTCTGTATCTTTATTAAAGAACAATAACATTACAGCTTTGTCTTTGTAATCAGATAATTTTATTTCTGAATTGTCAGATTTATATAATGTAAAATCATTATACATTACATTTTCTATATCCTTTGTTTTTGATTCTTCTTCAATAACAGTATTTTCTAACTCTTCTTCTAGTACATTCATTCCATTTCTAGTATATAAGAAAAATCCCAATGCTAACACAAAAATAATAAGTGAAACGACAATTATAATAATATTTTTTTTCATATCTTCTCCTTTGTTTTTTTAATTTTTTTATATTTTATCAATAAACAAATTATTTGTAAATAAAAATAATTTATGCTATATTAAATATGAATAGGAGGTTTTTATGACTTTAGAAATACATGAAAATAAAAATAATAATACTACAATTAATAGTTCATTTTCAAATGAATTAAATGAATATATAAATAAAACTAGTGCAACATTTTCTATAGATAGATTTGAAGGTGAATTTGCAATTTGTGAAAACAAACAAACTGGTGAATATATTAATATTCCAATATCTGATTTACCTGAAAACGTAAAAGAAGGATCTATTTTAAAATTAGAAAAAGGAAAATACATTTTAGAAGAATTCCAAACATCTAAACAACAAGAAGAAATAAAAAATATGGTAAACAATTTATTTAATAAAAAATAAAATAAACTGGCAAATAATTGCCAGTTTATTTTTTATCCGTCAAAGCTTATATCTATTTTTACAATTTCATTTGTTTTTCCATCACTTATAATTTGAAGTGTTCCATCTTTGTCTGTTCTATAAATTGTACTTCCTATTTTTTCTAATCTCTTTAAAATTTTAGATTTTGGAAGTTCATAGCTATTTCCTTCTCCAACAGAAATCACTGATATTTCAGGTAATACTTGATTCAAAAATATTTCAGTAGAGCTTGTATTAGAACCATGATGTCCTACTTTTAAAACATCCACATCATTCCAATTCCTTGCTTCTTCATTTTCTTTTTCTGCATCACCCATAAATAAATATTTCATATCACCATATGTTAGTTCTAAAACGATAGAAGATAAATTAGCATTTTCTGGTTCTTGATTGTCTACAGACATTATTTCAAAAGTAATATCTTCAATCACAATCTTATCCCCAATTATTGCTTCTGTAATTCCTAACTCTTTATTTGTTAATGAGGTTAATAATTTTTTATAATAGTTTGATGTACTTGTTGTATTGTATGGTAAATAGAATTTTCCGATTTCAAAAGAATCTATAATTTCATGCATACCACCAATATGATCTTCATGTACATGAGTTCCTATTACATAGTCAATTCTTTCTATTCCCAAACCTTTTATTCCATTTACAATGTATTCACCATCATTTGAATTACCAGCATCTATTAATATTGATTTCCCCTTATATAAAATAACTTGAGAATCAGCTTGTCCTACATCTAAAAATACAATATTTAATTTATTTGAATCTACAATAATATTTTCAGAAACCTTTTCAATTATTTCTACATTTTCTTTTACTTGTGGTATTGTAGAAACAGTTGATGTATCTGAAGTATCAACCACATCAGCAAGTCCTGTATTAGCTATTGCATTATCTATTTTTTCTAAAACTCCAAATTCAGCTAATACAAATAATATTGCTAAAACAAGTATACTTACTAAAGTTTTTTTCATTTTTTTATTTAAAAATTTCTTTTTTCTTGCCATAATACCCTCTTATAAATTTCTATAAAAATGATATCAATAATTATTTTTTTAGGCAAGCGATTTAAACAAAAAAGAGTTCGAAAAACTCGAACTCTTTTATATTATCTTCTTTCTTCATCTCCTTGAGAAAATACTTTTCTTGTGTTACTTATATATCTGTCTTTATAAACTAATTCTTTTCTAGAAAAATCTGTTTTTGCAAATTGATATGGTGTTATACCTCTTTTTTCTCTAAATAAAATTGCAATTTTTTCAGGATCTAATTTTTCAAATTCATATGTAGAATATAATGATTTTTTTCTTGAATTTTCTGGCAAACTATCATAATAATCTTTATCTCTTTGTATTGCCATTTTTATTTGTTCTACTGAACTTTGACCTTCTTTATCAGCATTTCTATATCTATAACCAAGCCAAAATGGATATACTTTTCCCATTACTTCAGGATTTTCATTTTGTGTTACTATATCTAAATAACTTTTTCCTGAAAGTTGATAATATACATCTTTGTCTGTTAAGAATTTTATGAATGCATGATATTCTTCTTTTTCTTTTTTAGTCATTGAATTTTTATATGGTAATAAAGGTTGATGAACTGCTTGATGTGTAAAATAAGCTAGAATTTTATTTATATCATTATCATTTCTTCTAGCAAAAAATAAACTTGTTCTGTTACTTTCTTGAGAACATCTATGCACATCAAATGTAGGATACATTATAAAAGCTCTTACATCTCCTACTTTTTCTGGTTCATAACCTAATACATTTCTTATGTATTTCATAATAGAAGCTTCACTTGCTCTCCAAGCATCTTCTATAGATTCTTTATAATCTTCTGTGTCACTTACTATTTTTTGAATCTCTGGTGTATCTGCTAATGTTTGAAAGTCATCAAAAAATCTTTCCATACCTACTAATTCTGCATCTGTTAAATCATATTCATATTTCATTCTGTTTCTTAATGTTTCTCTACAAGAAACATTTGAAGGATCTGAATATACTGGTAAAATTCCTTCAAAAAAGTTAGAACCATCTCCATGAATTAATTTATCATTACCGAAAACTCTTGGGTGATTAAGTATAAATCTTGTTATAGCTGGTGTTGAATCGATTATTCCTCTTTCTCTGTACTCTTTTTTCAAAGCAGGATTTTTTCTAGATCTCATTCTACCTTGAATTTCTCCATTTAGCATGTTACACACTACTGCATTTTTACTTACAGTAAAATCCATTCTTAAATTTGACATAAATTCCTCCTATATATGTAGTCACATTTATAGATTTTAAAAAAGCAATTATTTGCTGTTTCTTTTCATACGTATTGTTGAGCTTTACTTTTTTTAGCAAACTCAACAATACAATTTTATCATACTTTACATAAAAAATAAATAGTTTTTTGTGATTTTTTTGTAAATTTTTTCTAGGGAAACTTAATTTTCCGCTTTTTTCATATAAAACCATAATCTTAATTTGCATTTTATTATTAATCTTTGTATAATATTAATATATTTTAATATAGATTGGAGCCATTATATGAATTATTCAATTATTATAGAACCATTAGTAGGTGCCATTATTGGATATATTACTAACTGGATTGCAATAAAAATGATGTTTAGACCTTTAAAACCAATAAAACTATTTGGTTTTAAACTACCTTTTACTCCAGGTATCATTCCCAAAAATAAAGAGCGCATTGCAAAATCAATAGGAATAGCAATAAGTGACAACCTTTTAACCAATAGTGATTTACAAGATATTTTACTATCTGATGAAATAAAAGAAAAATTAAAAGAAAATATAAAAAAATATTTAGATGAGTCTGAGGGAAAAAATACAACAATAAAAGAACTTTTATTTTCTATTATTTCTGAAAATGAGTTAAATAATACTTTGGAAGCGATAGCAACAAGTATTTCAACTAATATTTGTAATGCTGTTTTAGAGGCAGATTTAGCAAGACTGATAACAGATCAAATAGAATTAGTTGCAAAAGAAAAAATGAAAAAATCATTTTTAGGTATGTTAGGCGGAAATTCATTAATTTCTTCATATACCAGTGAAATCTATGAAGGATTAGATACTTACATAAAAGAAAATTCATATGATGCAATACATAACATGGTTGATAAAGAAATAAAAAAATATGAAAAAATGAATATCAAAAATATTGTTACAAATTTAGACAAATCAAACATTGATTCTACAGAAATTTTAATAAATATTTATGAAAAAGCAATTACCAATAAATTAAATTCCATTTTAGAAAATATAAATATCTCTCAAATGATAACAAATAAAATAAATAATATGGAAGTTCTAGAACTTGAAAAACTAATTTTATCAATTATGAAAAAAGAATTAAATGCTCTTGTTAATTTGGGAGCTATAATAGGATTTATTTTAGGACTAACAAATTTATTATTTTAAAATAGAAAAATGCACTGCCAAGCAGTGCATTTTCTTGCATTTTTAATTGATTACATAAACCAGTTCTCCACCCTCTTCTTCCTTAAAACGGCATCTCCATCTCCAGAAATTATCAGTTTGAATGAAAATGGAAAATACGCACAGTTTTTCAATTCCTTCGTTTTTGGCGACGTCTTTGATAAACTGAACGATTTGTTCTCCATATCCTTTGCGCTGATGTTCTGGTGCAACAAAGATTTCTTGAATATCACAGGTTTTGTCTTCATATGCATCTACAACAGCATAACCAACCATCTGATTAGCACTGTCAAATGCAACAAAAAGACTTTCACGCTGCACATATTCCTTGAAGGTTGCCTCATCAACGGTGGTAGTATTTCGAACCGAGTTTGATTCTAAATAGGCAAACCGTTTATGAAGCTTGTGAAACTTCGGGTAGTCTTTTTCTTGGGCACATCTAATTGTAATCTCTCTCATATAATGCATACCTCCTAATAGGTTTATCCTATTAATTATATCATACTTTACATAACATTTCAAATTTAAGACTTATTCCTATTCTTGTTCTCCCTCTTCTTCTAACTTATTCCAAAGCATTCCTTCTTTTAGTTCCTCACTATTTCCTTCTAATAAGTCTACAATTTTATATGCAAATAACAATGTTGTTGCTGGTCCTCTACTTGTTATTATATTTTTATCTACAACAACTAATTCTTCAACATAATTTGATTTGTCTAACATTTTTTCAAAGTCTTCTCCTGGATATGAAGTAATATATCTATTCTCTTCAATTCCAGCTGCTGATAGAACCATTGCTGGTGAAGCACATATTGCTGCGATTAATTTATTTTCATTATTGAATTCTTTTACTAATTCTATAACTTTTTCATTTTTGGCTAAATTTTCTGCTCCTGGTAATCCTCCTGGGAAAACTATCATATCATAATCTTTTATTTCATCCGAAATAATTTTATCTGATTTAATAATTACATTATGTGTACTTCTTACAAATTCTCCTTCTATACTAACAATATCACATTCTATTCCTGCTCTTCTAACCACATCAACAACTGTTAATGCTTCAATCTCTTCAAAACCATCTGCTAAAAATACTGCTACTTTTTTCATAAAAACCTCCTACTTTTAATTTATATTGTAATTATATCATTTATATATATTTATTCAAATAATAATTTGTTATCCTAATTATTGACAAATTTCTACAAGTATTATATAAATTTTTTATAAGAAATCACACAATTTAGGAGGATTTTATGTTAAAAGAATTTAAAGCATTTGCTACAAAAGGAAATATCATGGATTTAGCAGTTGGTGTTGTTATAGGTGGTGCATTCCAATCAATCATAAACTCTTTAGTTAATGATATTATAATGCCAGCAATTTCAATGATAACAGGAAAAGTTGATTTTTCAGATATGATGTTTACTGTTGGAGAAGTATCAATAAAATATGGTAACTTTATAACAGCAATCGTAAACTTTTTAATAATAGCATTCTCTATTTTCCTAGCAATTACATATATGAACAAAATTACTAAAAAAATGGAAGCTATTAGTTTAGGACAAGTTGAAAAAATTAACAAAAAACTTGGAAGAACAAAAAAAGAAGAACCAGCTCCAGAGCCAACAGTTAAAGTATGTCCATTCTGTTATAGCGAAATTCCATATAAAGCAACAAGATGTGCTCACTGTACATCAGTACTTGAATCAAAAAATGATTAATAAAAAAGCTTCCAAAAGGAAGCTTTTTTGTTTTATTTTTGATTTTCAGAAAAATCCATACTTAAAAGTTGATTAGCTTGTTCTTCTGTTAAATATTCGTATTTAACCATTTTATTTAAAACTTGAGCATGTCTTTCTTTTGATAATTCTGGATTTTTTGTTGGAGAATAAACGGATGGAGCATTTGGTATTCCAGCAAGTAAAGTACTTTCATATAAATCCATATCTTTTGGTTCTTTTGAAAAATATCCTTGTGCTGCATCATAAACACAATAATATCCATCTCCAAAATATATTGTATTTACATATAATTCGAATATTTCTTCTTTTGAGCATACTCGTTCATATTCGACTGCCATAAATATTTCTGCAATTTTTCTCGTTAATTCTTTCCTTTGTGTAAAATATGTATTTTTTGCAAGTTGTTGCGTTATTGTACTTCCACCTTCTGCTAAGCTCATTGTTTGTATATCTTTTATTATTGCTCTTGCAATTGAAATAATATCAACTCCATTATGTTCAAAATATCTTCTATCTTCTACTGCAATTATAGCATTTATATAATCCTTAGGAAGCTCTTCATATTTTATATAATTTATTTTTTCTGTTTTTATTTCTGCTATTTTTTCTTCTATACTCATTTCTTCTATTGCTTGTTTATACATATCATATCCTCTATATACAAACAAACCAAATATTAAAAATAATATTAGTATTACAAAAAATATTAGACGTTTTATAAGTTTAAACATTCTCTCTCCTTTAATCGTTTATAATCTTTTCTAAAAAACAAGTACATCCTTCTAAAATATCATCATATGTTTTGGTAAAATTTCCTGTATACCAAGGATCTGCAATATCTCTTGGATTACTTGAAAAATCTAGTAATCTACATACTTTATTTTCTGTATCTTCTCCTATAATTCTTATAATGTTATAAATATTTCTATCTTCCATTCCAATTATATAATCATATTTGTCATAATCTGCTTTTTCAATTCTTTTTGCTTTTCTATGTTCAACTGGAATTCCAACTTCATTTAATTTATCAACTGTACCATAATGCACATCATTTCCCACTTCTTCAAAACTAGTTGCTCTAGAAACTATATAAAAATCTTTTTCTAAATCTTTTCTTCTAACTAATTCTTTTAAAACAAATTCTGCCATTGGCGATCTACATATGTTTCCTAAACATACAAACATTACTTTTATCATATTCATTTCCTCTCATATATATTTTATCATTAATCACTATATTTTCAAGCTAATTAATAAAAGATTAATATTCCATATTTTAATATAAAAATAAAAAAGTTGATTTTTAATCAACTTTTTTTATATCTTCATTTTTGTTTAATTCAACAATTTGAGAAGCAATATATTTACTACTACTTGATCCCATCGCCATATATAAAGCTGTATCTGTAAATAATTTATCTTCTCCAATATTTCTTTGACTATATTTTTTTCCTATTGCTATTACTGTATTAAATACAGAATCATATAAGTCACTAAAGAAATTTAAAGTTTCTTCTATTGATGTCCTTTTTACTCTTATTTCTATTAAATCTTTTATATCAGATATTGGAAGAGTTTGTTTTAAACAACAAATTATTATTAAATATGCAATATGTTCTCTAGAATATTTCTTTTTCACAGGAGCTGGCATAATTCCAAGTTTTACATAGTTGTTTATCATTGAATTAGTTATTATCTTGGTATTTTCATCTGTTTTGTGAAAAGACATATATTTTTCCATCAAAGCTACTACTTGGTCCATATATAAATCTATTTCTGGTAGCTCATTCCAATATGGTAATTTATGTTTTATAATTTTAAAATAATCTTCAAATTTTTTTTCAACTTTTGACACTATATCAACCTCTTTTTTCAATATCTATTATAATATATCACATTTTCCCTGATATTTCAACATTTCTTAACAAATAGCAGTTTTATAAATGAAAAGAGACCTGCATGCACAGGTCTCTAGTTTGTATACTCTACATAGCAGCAAATCTCATTCCCATCATTCCATAGACATCCTGGAGATTCTGTTTCGGAGCAGTAGATTGATTTTCTTCAATTACTTCTTCCTGGATTTCCGGCGCTTCGATAGCCCCAGTTTCATCCTCAGCCTCTTCTAAAGACGCTTCATTTCCAGTTTCAAGCAGTTTGGGCATAGTTTCTTCTGCACCAACTTTGATATTCCAACCTTTCATGTCGTCAAACTTTCTCCAGAAATACTTGGCATACTCGAGAGGATTTGCTTCGGGTTTAGATTTTACCATCATTCTGCTGTGAGTATGTCCTTTGACAGCAAACTCAATCGGAAGCTTCCGAACAACTTGCTTCCAACGCTCAATAGACCATTCTTCACATTCAGGATCATTATGAACGCCTTCACAAATAGCAGCAGGAAATTTTACTTCCACAGTGTATGCTTTTTCAGGATTTGCAATCACCTTCATGATAGAGTAGGTGTGATTATAACACTTGGTAATCTCACACTGTAAATCTTCTCTTACCACTTCCTGGATTGCCATACACAACCGCTTAATGGGCTCATCATTTCCGCACTTACTCATATTGTCTTCCCCTTTAAAAATAATTTATAGCAAAAGAGTATACGAATACCTCTTGAACTTTCGTTGTATTCCCAAAATAGATGTAAAATCAAATTGAGGTAACACAATATATGCTATACATTTTATTATAACATTTTTTATGTAAATTTTCAAATTTACTAACTTTTTACGGTATTTATATCATTTATTTTTGTTTTTAACACAAAAAAAGACTTTACTTTAAAGTAAAGTCTTGATTAATTTTAATGAATTACGTTTGCAACTACTCCAAAAGATAAAATCATCATTATTATACTTGCCATAACTATTCCTGCAAGTACAGCTATAAATGTTTTCTTTCTATCCATATTAAGTACTGAAGCTATTAATGATCCTGTCCAAGCACCTGTTCCAGGAAGTGGAATTCCCACAAATAGAACAACCCCCAAATATCCATATTTTTCTATTTGTCCTTTATGTTTTTCAACTTTTTCATCTAACCAATTTGCTACTTTATTGAAAAACTTAAGTTTGCTATTTTTCATCCATGATAAAACCTTTGTTATTAATAATAATATAAATGGTACTGGAAGCACATTTCCTATGATACTAATTATATAACTTGGTAATGGTTCTAATCCAAGCAATGCTGCTGCTAATAGTCCTCCTCTTAATTCAAGTATTGGCATTAATGATATTATAAAAACTAAAATTTCTCTTCCATATGCTATTGCAGTTAACCCTCCAAAAGCTCCTAACATTGCATTTACTATTTTCTCACTCATTTTTCTTCTTTAGATATAAAATCTATACTCCTCTCTTTTTTTCATTTTATTATTTTAAATTTAATTTATTCTAATTCTAGATTTAAAATGTTTTCTGCAGTTGACTCTCCTACAAATTCTTCAGGAAATACAACTTCATCTATATTTAATCTGTTTAATATATTTTTGTGTAATTTATTTCCAGCTTTAGCGATTATATATTTTACGCCTCTTTCTTGAAGAATCATACAAGATAAAATACTTGCTGATATATTTTCTCCAAAGCAAACTACTCCAACATCAAAATCTTTAATTGGTAATTTTTCCCAAGCTTCTTCTGATGTTACATCTAAGCAAACCGCTTTAGTAACAAAACGAGAAACTTGTTCAATAACATTCATATCACTATCAACAGCTAAAACTTCAACATTTGAATCTTCTAATTTTTTAGCAATTGTTTTTCCATATTTTCCTAAGCCTACTATTATACATTGTTTTCGCATAACATTTCTCCTTTATAATATAACATTTTCAGAAGGATATTCAACCAGTTTATCTACTGGTTCATCATTAACAAAGATTGTAACTAATGCCATCGGTCCAATTCTTCCTATATACATCAGAATCATTAAAATTATTTCTATTGCTGTTGTAATCGTTGTCGGATCAACAGCTGCAAATCCTGTATTTGTTATTGCAGATACGCATTCCAAAGATATATCAACTAAATCAGCTTCTTTATTACAGTACGAATAGCACATAATTCCAATAATTGTAATTATTAAAAATAGCAAAAATACTGAAAATGCTTTTCTTACAATTGAATCTGGAATTTTCTTCCAAAAAATAACTGTATTTATTCTTCCTCTCATAGTTGATATCATAGTTGAAATAATTATCGCAAATACTACTATTCTTATCCCTCCAGCAGTAGATGCTGGTGATCCTCCTATAAACATTAGAATAGTTAATAGAAATTTACTTGCACTAGACATTTCACTTATATTCAAAACAGTCAAACCTGTTGACCTTGAAGATGTAGTCATAAACATTGCATTTATAACTGACATATTAGATTCAAATATCATTAACAGTATAGTTGGAACTATTAATAATATCACAGAATAAACTAAAATAATTTTTGTTTGTAATTTTAATTTATTAAAATTTTTTAATCTATGATTTTTTAAATCTTCTATAGCAAATACACCTATACTACCAAAAAGCATCAATATTGTTAATACAATTTGTATATATATATCATTTCTGTACATTACCATGCTTTGCGAACCAAATAAATCAAATCCCGAATTTGCAAATGTTGATATTGTGTGAAAAATACTATACCATATTCCTTTTACAATACCATATTCTGGAACAAATCTAATTGAAAGAAAAATACTTCCTAACAATTGAATTTTTATCATTATATCAAAAATAAAAAGTGAATGTTCTTTTATAGTACTATAATCATCACCATTAATATTATCATTCACCATAATTATGTCTGACATTTGCATTTTTTTATTTTTTTTTGCCCATATATATGAAATAAATATAATAAATCCTAATGCACCAATTTCCATTAGAATCGCTATTATAAATTGTCCTAAAAAATTAAACTGTTCTATTAAAACAACTGTTGAAAGACCAGTACACGATATTGCAGAAATAGACACATATAAAGCATCTTTAAATGAAATATCAATATTATTACTTATAGGAAGATATAATAAAATTGCTCCTATTATAATCATTATTGTAAAACCAACAAAAGGTACTACATAACTTTTCTTTTTCTTTAGCATCTAACTTTAATTCCTTTTCGAAATAATCTATTTGTATTATATACTTAATTACTATAAATTGTAAATATTTTTCAAGCCTAAAATATACTTTTCCGTAAAGTTTTTTTGATTTTTTTACAACAATATAACATTAATTTTTTATATAAAAAAGAAGACTTAGAATTTCTAAATCTTCTTTCTTGTTAATTAAAATCTTCTTCTATTTATTACATATGTACTTCCCAAAACCGCTTTCGCTTTATGTTTTATTTGCCCTGCAACTTCTCCGATTTCAAGAGTTGTTTTATAAATTTTTGAATCAACTTCTAAAACTGCAATTGATATTGTTGTTAGTGGGAATTGTTCAATAATTCCTCTTCTGTTAGCAACCTCTACATAGCCTCTTTCAACATCAACCTCATTATAATAGTCAACTGCATATTTATCAAATTCTGTTATTATATTTTGACATACTTTATCATAATCAGTTTGACCAATTATTGAAACAAAATCATCTCCACCTATATGCCCAATAAAATTATCACTGTTTTCTATTTGATGAATATGTTTTGATATTGTTCTTGCTGTAAATTTTATTATTTCATCTCCATTTGCAAATCCATACACGTCATTGTATGCTTTGAAATTATCCAAGTCGAAATATAAAATTGCAAATGTTTCTTTATTTAATAATCTTTTCTTCATTTCAGTTTGAATTTGAACATTTCCAGGCAAACCTGTTAAAGGACTTATTCTTCTGTTTTTTGTTAAAAGACCAACTATATTTTTTATTGTGTAATAAAAATATTCGTCATCTAATGGTTTTTTTATGTAATATTGTACATCAGTTTTTAATACTTCTACAGCATGTTCTTTTTCTCTATTAGAACTTACTACAATAATTGGTGTAATACTGTTATCTTCGTTTGATCTAATACTTTTACAGAATTCTACTATATTTATATCTGTTGTATCCTCATCAATTATAAGTAATGAAGGAATGTTTCTTAATGCTACTTCTAGTTCTGATGTTTTTACTGTTTTAAATTTATATTCATCTGTTTCTCTTCTAAAGTTTTCCTTTAGTTTATCTGTTAGTTCATTTTCATTATCTATTATATATATTTCGTGAACCATACATACTCCTTTTATTGAGCTCTATAATCAATCTCTTTTATTTCTTCTTTTTCTGTTCCGTTTGCACCTACAACAACAACTTTTACTACATTGTTTCCATGTGTTAAAGGTATATCAAATTCTATATCTGTAGGATTTTCTACATCTAATCCCACTTCATAATCTACATCATTAATATTTAATTTAATTTCTTTAATTCCATTTGGTACATTTATTTTAACTTTTCCTAATGCAACTCCTTCTTCTGCAGGTCCATCTATTGTTATATTGATTTCATCTTCTATAACTTCAGCTACAACAGTTTCTGTAACTTCTGTTGAAGTATCGTCAACACTTGTTGCAACTACTTTTATTGTGCTATTTGCATCTACAAGTTCTACTTGGAATGGTACATCTGTTGGTGTTTTTCCTTCTAAGTCTATTTGATAATCTATATCATTTATATTTAATTGAATATCTTTTATTCCGTTTTCATGGTAACATTTAATATCTGCCATTTTCTTATCTGCTGATATTGTTATTGTTACATCTGGTTTTGTTACTCCTGTAAATGATTTTGTTTCTGTTGTAGAGTTATTGTTTTTATCAACTGCAACAATTAATAAATCATTTTTTCCTTTAAATATTTCGATTTCAAATTCTATTTTCTTATTATCTTCTTCTGAAACTTCAACTTTCATTTCTTCTCCGTCATTCCATCTATATGTTACGAAATCAATTTCAGTTTCATCTGTTGCTGTTATTTTTAATTTTTTGTCATCTGTTATACTTAAATCTATTACTGGATATATTTTATCTTCTCCACTTTCAGAAGTTATTTCTTCTTGATGTGTAGATTCAACTCCGTCTATATCAGTAACACAAATATTTAAAGTATGTGTTCCAGCAAGAAGTGGTATCTCTGTTTCCATTTGAGCTTCGCCAGTTCCTTTTATATTGTTTTCTTTTTCAGAATCCCAACTATAAATTAATTTTTCAATAGCTTTATCATGACTTACTCTAATTACAACAATATCTTCTTTTTGCTCTACTTCAATTTTTGCTTCTGTTACAGTAACAGCTGGTTTTTCTTCTTTTTCTCTGTTGTTATAAACACCATATGCTCCACCAATTACTAAACAAATTGCAAAAAGTATTAGTCCTATTGCAAAAATTCTTACTAAGCCATCTGAACCACCACCTGAAGGTCTTCCGCCTGAGCTTTTATTTGGATTATAATCTAATATTTGGTTCATGTACACTACTCCTCACTTTATCATTATTTCAAGTTTGATTATATCATATAGCATTTTTGTTGTAAACACAAAAAAATACCTTTTTATGCATTTTTTTACAACAAAAAAGGATGATTTTACTCATCCTTTTTTATTGTGATTATATTAAATTAATACATATTTTTTGATTAATGCAATACCTGTTACCATTATAATTGATACTGTTAATGTTAATAAAATATATGTAGGTGTTGTACCTGTTGAAATTGCTAAAATTACTTCTGCATTATCTATGTCATCTTCTTTATCAACTTTGTTATCTGGTGTTGAGTCTATATCTGGTGTATTACTATCATTTTTATCTTCACTAATTTCTGCTGTATTTACTTTTAGATTGAAGTTATCTTCAGCATTAACCCATTTTAATACAACTTGAACTGAAGCTGTTTTTCCTGGTTCAATTAATGTATTTGCAAGAGCATTTGTTGTTATTACTCTATCAGAAACTTTTGTCCATTGTTTGTTTTCTGCTTCGATAAATTCTAATCCTTCAGGAATATAATCTTTAATTTGTGTAGCATATCCAGCAATTTCACCTTCGTTTTTAACTGTTATGTTATAAACAAATTTTACTTCTGTCGTAGCAATTCTTTTTCTATGAATTTCTACTTTTTGTAATCCTGCATTAGCTCCTACTGCAATTTCTCTTGTTGTTCCATTTTCTGTAACTATAATTTTAACTAAATCTTTTTGTAAACTTAAGTCAAAATATTTTACATATACTTTTTCATCATCAATGTCATCTTCACCATCTTTGTTATTATTTGGTGTTGAATCAACATCTTCTACAGGATCTCCATTTTCATCTTCATCATCTGTTATTTCAGCAATATTTTTAAGTGTTCTTGCTTCTGCTCCACTTGCATTATTTTCTTTTACTTTAAATACAATTTGAAGATCTCTAAAATCTGGTGATTTATCTGTTGCTTTATCAAAAGCTTCTAATAAGCAATCATCTCTTCTTGCTTCAGATTTTTCTTTTGATAAATAATCTGTTCTTACTGTTTCTGCTTGTGATAAGTCTGTTGTTACATTTCCATTTTTATCATATAATTTCCAGCCATATTTTTTGTTTACTTCATTATCTACTAAGAATTCTAATCCTTTTGGTAAATTATCAGAAACTTCTTTGGCATATCCTGCCATATTTCCTTCATTATATACTCTTATTGTATATGTTATAACATCATTGTTTTGTACTCTTAATGGTTCTGTAGCAGCACTTGGTTTAGAGAATGTTACTTTTCCGTTTGAAATAACAACTTGTGGTGCTCTATCTTTTACTTCAGAATTGTTTAATTTTGTTATAAATTTTTGTAAGCTTAAATCAAATTCTTTTGATTCTGTTGTTAAATTTTCATAATCATTATCATCTTGATTTGAATCATTTCCAGGATATTCATCTGGATTTACAGAATCTGGTGTTGAGTCGATATCAGTAATATCTTCTCTATTTTTATCTGAATCTTTTACGATTTCAGCTATATTTCTAAAGTTATTGTTTTCAGCTTTATCAGCTAATACTATACAAGTAACTTGAATATCTTTATATGATAATGTTGTATCTATTTCTTTATCAAAACCATCTATTAGATTTTTTGTATCAGAATCAGATGATTTTAATTTTGTAGAAGTTATTTTTACTTTTCCTTTAACAACTTCAACATCTTTTAAACTATTAACATTACTAAAGTCATCTGCTGATAAATTTTTGGTTCCATTTTCTATATCTGTTAATTTTATTGATTCAGCATCTTCTGGAAGTAACCAATAATTATCAACATTTGTTGTATGTCCTACTAAAAATCCTAAACCTTCTGGAATATAATCTGCAACTTCTTCTGCATATCCATCAAGTTCACCTTCATTATATACTCTTAATGTATATGTGATGATATCACCTTTTTCAACAACTAATGGTGTTTTTACTGTTTGATATTCTGCATCTGTACTTGTTCCATTTTTTAATTTTGTAACATCAACTTTTGGAGCTCTATCTGTACTTGGTGCATTTTTATTTATTTTTGTTACGAATTTTTGCAGACTTAAGTCAAATGTTTTTCCTTCTACTTCAATTTTTTCAAAGTCATCATCATCTTCTCTACCTTCATAGTAGTAGTTTTCATCTGTTAAGTCTTCTTTATTATCATTATTTCCTGTATATCCAGAAGCATCATAATCATTTTTTACATAATCATTATTATCTGGATTTGAATCTCTATCATCAATTTCATCTGCTTTAATTTCTGCAATGTTTGTTAATACACTTGAAGCTCTTGCATCATCTGATATTTTACATTCAATTTGTACATATGCACTATTTAATGTATCATCATTTTCTTTATCAAAAGCGCCAATTGTTTCGTTTCTTAAATATTCTGTAGCATAAACTGTTACATTTTCACCTTCAGAAACTTTTGACCAACCATATGTTGTATTGATTGAACTTCCTTCAACAAATTCTAATCCTTTTGGAAGTGCATCAACAATTGTTGTTCCTCTAGCATCTATATCTGCTTCATTATATACTCTTATTTCGTAAACGATTGTATCTCCGTTTGAAACTTTTACAGGGTTTTTAGCATGGTTATATTCAGCTGTTGAGCTTGTTCCATTTTTTAATCCTGTGACATCAACTTTTGGAGCTCTGTTTGTGTTTTCTCCATTTACACTTACTATATATTTTCTTAAAGCTAAGTCTGCTGTTTTTCTATCAATTTCATATTCTAAATTAGCTTTGTGAGGAATTTTTCCTCTTGTTATTAATGTAACTGGTTGATATACTTCTTCATCGTTTTCGTCTACTGTATTATTTTTCCATAATGTTGCTTCTGTTTCATAACAAGTATAACTTAATTCTAAGTTAACTTTTGTTATTGTTTTATTTGTTTTTGGTATATATATGTAAAATTGTTTATCTAAAATTTCATCAACATTTGATTCTGTAAATTCAGCTTCGCCTTCAACAAGTATTTTATATTCACTTCTTGGAATTTCATTTCCATCTTGGTCTAATAATTTGATACTATATTCAGTTTTAGCAGCTGTACCAGAATTCACTTTATATTTTCCTGCATAATAATAATCTTCTTTTTCTGGTCCTGTAACTTCTTCTACAGATAATGTAGGATATGTTACAGTATTTTCTTTAGCTTCTTTTGCTGATTTAACTAAATATTGATATAAATGATTAGCTATATCATAACGTTG
Organism: Candidatus Scatovivens sp.; assembly: GCA_045630665.1. Classification (GTDB taxonomy): domain Bacteria; phylum Bacillota; class Clostridia; order TANB77; family CAG-508; genus Scatovivens. Next base: position 3,259 of record JAZQTI010000101.1, on the reverse strand, counting down.
AGGATATCCTACCACATCATTATATGTTCCTTCTGTTGTAGTTGCATCCATATTAATTTTGTTTAGAATAACAGTTGGTAATGTGTCTGGATGATATTTTTCTGTATCACCATTTGTAAAATACCACATAGCATATTGTTGGATAACATCTATATCGTCATCTGTTAATAATGCTTTTACAGTATCTAAATCCCAATCTGTATAATCTGCAAATGCTTTTGCTAAATAATCATCTTTTTGTTCTGGTGTTTGTTTTTCTAAATACATATTATTTACTAACCAGATTAATGATTTATAGTTTGCATTCCATGTTTCTTGGTCTGTTACATAATCTGTGCTTAATTTTAAAGCTTTTACATTTGAATCTGTAGGATCTTTTAAATCAGCCACATTTTTATATAATAAACTATTATAGTTCTCTGCAGTAACACCAGGGAAAGATTTGTTTGCATCTAAACAATAGAATATATTTTCATATTCATAATCACCTTTAGTAATTATTTTATATATTCTTGTTTCTCCTATTGTGTATCCATAAGGTGCAGTATCATAAATTTCTTTTTGAGCATCTGTTAATGTTCCACTAGCTTCTTCTCCACCTTCATGCATTATAAGAACTTGTAATTCAGCTTCAGTTTCTTCTTGAGTTAAAGCTGCTGCAAGTACTGTTGATGTATATGGCATAATTAAAGTCATTATACATGCCAATACAAAAGCAATTTTTCCAATTCTCTTTTTTAACATATAATCTACCTTCCTTTTACATTTTTTTGCATAGTTATATTATTATATAATATATTTTACCTCTAAATATTTGCGTGTCAATATATTCAATATTCTAAACACCACAAAAACCTAGAGCCATCTATTTTACATAGTACATATCAATTATATTACATTTTTGCCTCAAAATCAACAATTTTATGTAAATTTTTTCGTTTTTCACTTGGGATTTAACCGTTTTTGACGATTTTGCATTAGTGATTTTACTAGTAATATTTTTTCTCTATTTTCATACTTTTTTATAAGGAGATTTTATATGAAAAAATTTTTTATATTTTTAACTTATTTTTTGCTTATTTTCACTAATATTTCATATGCTGACGAAATTTTAGAACTTGAAGATTTAGAAAATGATTCTATTTTTGAAACTAATGTATCTGTTTCAAAATCACCACAAATTTTTTCAAAAAATGTAATTGTAATAGACAGGAAAACCTTAATTCCCCTATATGAAAAAAATTCTTATGAAAAAGTCCCTATGGCTTCTACAACAAAAATTTTAACATGTATTTTAGCTTTAGAAAATTCAAATTTTGATGAAAAAGTGACTATCTCGAAAGAAGCTTCAAATATACATGGTTCGACAATCGGATTAAAGGCAAACACCGAAATTTTAATGAAAGATTTAATTTATGGATTAATGTTACGTTCTGGAAACGATTGTGCTATTGCAATTGCTGAACACATTTCTGGAAATATAGATAATTTTTCAAAATTAATGAATCAAAAAGCAAAAGAATTAGGTTTAACTAATAGTAACTTTTGTACACCTCACGGATTAGATTCCGAAAATCATTTTACAACAGCATACGACTTAGCAATTTTAACTAATTATGCATTAAATAATAACGAATTTAAAAAAATAGTTAGCACAAAAAAATGTATTATTACCATTAATGAAACCTCTAGGGAAATCACTAATACACATGAATTATTAGGAAACACAAATGGTGTATATGGCGTAAAAACCGGTTTTACTTTTGGTGCTGGTCGATGTTTAGTAACATCCTGTAAACGAAATAATTTAGATATTATTATTGTTGTTTTAGGCGCAGATACAAAAAATATTAGAACAAAAGACACCTTAAAATTAGTTGATTATATATATTCTAATTATTCCTATTTTGAGATTTCTACAATAATAAATGAAAATTTCAACAAATTTATATCTATATTTAATCAAAATGTTTATTTATACAAAACAAAAACTTTTCCAATTTTATCATTAGAAACTTTTCCTTTTGATGAAATTCCGCTTTCAAAAGAAGAAATTTTAAAATTAAACACAAAAATTTATTGCGAAAGTGCATTTTCTTCAAATAATCAAATTAATTCAAAGGTTGGAACTTTTTATTTATATAAAGATGATAAATTAATTGGCGAAACTTCAATAATATTGAAAAATCAAATTCTTCCAAACTCTTGGAAACATTATTTTAATCTTATTGTTTCTAATTTAAAATAATAATGTTTATTTTTTTATATTCTGGATAAAATCTTCTTAAATTTAATTTAAGGAGGTTTTTTATTATGAAAATTTTTATTTATGAAAATAAACTTGTAATTTTACTTTCAACAATTATTTTAATATTACTCATAAGTCTTTTTACTACATGTTTTGGTATGGATGAATATGAAGCTGTTGATTATCCTTATGGAATCGTTAATACAGAATATTTAAATATGAGAACTGGTGCAGGAATTAATTTTGATTCTATTACAGTGTTAAGAAAAAACGAATATGTAAGAATTTTTGCAAAAATTGGTCAATGGTATATTGTACAGAATGAAAAAAATCAAATTGGAACTGTATTTATGGATTATATAATACCAACAAACGAACAAAAAGCTGCAAGTACAAATACAGAAATTATTAATCTAGATAGCTCCAATGGTTTAACTACAGAAGAAAATGAATTGTTATCTTTAATTAATACTGAAAGAAAAAATAATAATCTTAAAGAATTAAAAATAGATAATACATTACAAAATGTTGCTAGATTAAAAGCAAATGACTTAGTAAATAATAATTATTTTTCTCATATATCACCTGTTTATGGCACTCCATTTGAAATGTTAAAAGCCAATCAAGTTTATTATAAAACAGCCAGTGAAAACATCGCTGGTAATCCAACTATTTCTGGAGCATTTGAAAGCTGGATGAACTCAGAAGATCATAAAAATAACATCTTAAGTAATGATTATAATTATACTGGATTAGCAGTAGTTGATAGTATTGCTTATGGAAAAATTATTGTCGAATTATTTATTGGAAAGTAAATATAAAAAATTAAAACCTGAATGATAAAACATTCAGGTTTAATTTTAATATTAAAATTTTCTTTTTCTAGCAGCCTCTGATTTTTTCTTTCTTTTTACGCTAGGTTTTTCATAGTGTTCTCTTTTTCTAACTTCTTGTAATACTCCATTTCTAGCACATTGTCTTTTAAATCTTTTTAGAGCATCTTCTATATTA
>JAZQTI010000100.1:0-1668 GCA_045630665.1 Candidatus Scatovivens sp. | reverse complement strand
GTCGGCTGCAAACTGCATTAGTAGGGCGTACTTCAAAATTGTTGAGCGTAGCGGGCGGAAGAATGAATAATTTTATATTTTGTTTCACTTTATATGAAATGCATAAATCAATAAGATTTTTTAGTGCACAAGAAAGAATTTTTGAATGTAGTAATAATTCTCTGAATTCTAATATGTTGTGCAATCTGTCAAGTATAAAAAATAGGAAAGATTTTCGGCAATTTACCACTCTAATATTCTTGGATCATGAAAAAATCATGCCATATAGGTCAATGGATTCTCCGAAGTTCTTTAGGTCTTAATGCAAGCATAATAACTTTATAAATTATCGCTTAAAAGAATTATCAAAGATAACTAATCCTTGTCGCCCAATTTTTATACTATTTTCAGCCATCCTGTAAATAAACTTTTTTGCTCTCTCTGATTTATATTTAATTTAGGCAATGTTATTTGTCATCATTCCCCAAATAAAACATGCTAATTCCCTTGCAGCAGCTGTTGATGCTACATTTGCCGATTTCCCTCTTAACTCCAAATGTGCTATCTTATGTCTTATTCGATATCTACATTTATCTGCATACGCTACAACCAACGGGTCTTTTCCTTGTTGTCGTTCTAATAATCTCCTTGACTTTTTCCCTTTTAGATTCGTCTTTTTTATACTTTTTGCACTTTCTACCAATAACCTTCTTAAATTCTTTGAGCCTGATTTTGTTATTCCCAATCGTCTTTCTCTTCCTCCACTAGAATCTTCTTTACACGTTAATCCTAGATATTTAGAAAAATGATATGCACTTGAAAATCTATTAAAATCTCCAACTGTTGATACTATTGTTACTGCTGTTAGTGTTTCTATTCCTGAAAAACATACCAATTTATCTACTTTTTCTTTTACCACTTTCTCCTTCGCTATTTCTTTTAAGCGATTTTCTATAGTCTTTAATCTTTGTTCATATATGTTTACTGATACCATATATTCATTAAAAGATTCTTTTAACATTTCATTTTCAAATTCTATTTTTTCTAACCACTTTTTATGCTTTATTGTCCAATACCCACTTTCTTCATACTTTTTTCCTTGTCTTAATAAAAATGATAACAATGTTTGTTTTGATTTTTTTAATTCTGTTTGTATACTCAATCGCATTTGACAAAATTCTTTTATTGCTTCTTCGTCTTCTGTTGTCACATTTACTGCACTATAATCTTTTGTAAATAATGTTTTTGCTAAGTATCTTGCATCCACTCTATCATTTTTTACTTTTTGATTTGCTGATTTTTTTAATGATGTTGGTGCCATCACGACACACGCATATCCTTCCTTTTCTAAATCTCGATATAAGCCAAATCCTGTTGGTCCTGCTTCATATCCACAAAAAAATATTGTTTCTTCTCCAAATATTTCCTTTACTGATTCTAGATATTTTATTACTCTCTTTGTTTCTGCTTTTACTTTCTTTTCATAATAAAATTTATCTTCTTTTGCTTTATAACAGCAAATTGAATAACTATCCTTATGGACATCCATCCCTACATAAACTATACTTTCCATGTTGTGCTCCTTTTGCATTTTTGGTAATGCTCTTTTGGTTTATTTTTTTTTCTTATTCCATTTTGCAGCTAAATCCACGTTTCTGCAAAAGGTTTGCACAACATATTGTCTTAATT
>JAZQTI010000099.1:0-3844 GCA_045630665.1 Candidatus Scatovivens sp. | reverse complement strand
ACTAAAGTAGAAATTACTTCAATTAAAGTTAAAGCTGAAAAAGCTGAAAAAACAGAAAAAGCTGAAAAAGCTGCTAAATAATTATATCGAAATAAATAATGTGATATAAATAAAATTATAAAGCGAAAGGAGTGAATCTTTCATGGCACACAAAAAAGGTCAAGGTAGTGTTAAGAACGGAAGAGATAGTGAGTCAAAGAGACTTGGTGTTAAAAAATCTGATGGACAAATCGTTAAAGCTGGAAATATATTAGTTAGACAAAGAGGAACAAATGTACATCCAGGAACAAACGTTGGAATCGGAAGCGATGACACTTTATTTGCTTTAGTAGATGGAACAGTTAAATTTGAAAGAAAAGGTAAAGATAAAAAACAAGTAAGTGTTTATCCAGCAGAGTAAATAAAAATATAAAGAAGTGATTAAAGATCACTTCTTTTTTGTTTTTTATATTACTTTAAAATTCCTAAATCCCTAACAAATTTGTAAATTTGTAATGATATTAAAAAAATATATAAAAAAAGAAGAAAATTTATTAAAAATATTTGAAAAAAAATACAATATATGATTTAATATTTTATATAATTATACAAAAGGAGAGATACGGATATGGGAGGAAAATTATCACCATTAATAATTATAATATTATTAGTAGTTCTTATAGGTATTGGAGGATTAATATTTAAAGCTGTTTTTGCAGATGATCCAAAACCAATAGTAGATGAAAAAGTAGAACAAGTAGATGCAGAAGAACCAATAATAACATTAAATAAAGAACTAAATGAAGATGGAAATACTAGTGTTATTATAAATGTATATGCTAGTATGGAAAATGAAGAAGAAATTGAAACTATAGTTCTTCCAGATGGAACAAAAATACCAGGAGGAACAGCTCAATATACAGTAGAAAAAAATGGAACATATGAATTTAAAGCAACTTCTATTTCTGGAGCTTCTTCAACAGCAAGTGTAGAAGTAACTGAAATAGTAGAAATTTCAGCAACAAATCCTTATATTCCAGATGGATTTACTGTTATTGCTAACAATATAGATGATGGATTTGTAATTGAAGATGAACATGGAAATCAATATGTTTGGATACCAGTTCCATCAGGAAAATTAACAAGAAATACAATGTTAGATGCTGATTATGAAGAATCTAGTAGTACAGCTCTTGCATTAGTAAACAGTGTTGCAAAATATTACGGATTTTATATCGGAAGATTTGAAGCTTCTCAATATGATTACCAAGGAGAAGTTACAGCAGCTTCAATGTCAGGAAAAATTCCATGGACAAATATAACATATTTAAATGCTGCAGAATATGCAGAAAATTCAGGAATTGTTTTTGGATATACAAATTGCAAAACAGCATTAATTAATAGTTATGCTTGGGATACAGTAATGCAATGGATAGATCAAACACATTTAAATTATTCATCAGACGTTAATTATGGAAATTACACTGGAACAATATATCCAACAGGATATACAGAGTCAGATTCTGTAAAAAATATATGTGATTTATCAGGAAACGTAAGAGAATGGACAACAGAAATTTATAAAGCGGCAAGTCAACCAAATAAAAATGATAAAAACTTTGTAAGTGTAATTCATAGAGTTGTTCGTGGAGGAAGTGCAAACTTAAAAAGAACTCCTATAAGCCATATTTATTATCCAGAAAATACATCAGATAATTATTGGGGATTTAGAACAATAATATATAAATAAAAATATAAAAAAATCTAGCTTTTTAGCTAGATTTTTTATTTGGTTTTTTCCTAGGGATATTGAAAAAAGAAAAGAAATATTATATAATGTAGGCACATATGTGAAAAAAGAGAGGAAAAAATTATGGCAAATAAGTATAGAAATCATAATTGTGGTGAATTAAGAATTACAGATGCAGGAAAAGAAGTAAGACTTGCTGGATTTGTTCAAACTATTAGAAATTTAGGAAAGATGGCATTTATAGATTTAAGAGACGAAAATGGAATAACTCAAATCGTAGTGTCAGAAAATATAGATTTAAAAGATGTAACAAAAGAATGTACAATAACAGTTACAGGTAATGTTGTTGAAAGAACAAGCAAAAACGATAAAATACCTACAGGTGAAATTGAAGTTGTAGCAAAAGAACTAACAGTTTTAGGAAAATGTAGAAATGCATTACCATTTGAAATAAACGTTGAAGGACAAACTGTTAGAGAAGATTTAAGATTAGAATATAGATTTTTAGATTTAAGAAATGAAAAAATTCATCAAAATATAAAATTACGTTCTAAAATATTGAAAAATTTTAGAGATACAATGGATGAATTAGAATTTACAGAAGTTCAAACACCAATTCTTGCAAATTCTTCACCAGAAGGAGCTAGAGATTTCTTAGTACCAAGTAGATTACATCCTGGAGAATTTTATGCACTTCCACAAGCGCCACAACAATTTAAACAATTATTAATGGTGTCTGGATTTAATAAATATTATCAAATAGCGCCATGTTTTAGAGATGAAGATCCTAGAGCAGATCGTTCACCAGGAGAATTTTATCAATTAGATTTTGAAATGAGTTTTGCAACTCAAGAAGATGTTTTTGAAGTTATTGAAACAGTTCTTCCAAAAGTATTTAAACAAAATACAGATTGGAAAGTTGATGAAGCTCCATTTGTAAGAATTCCTTATAAAGAAGCTATGGAAAAATATGGTTCAGATAAACCAGATTTAAGAAACCCATTAACAATTTCTGATTTAACAGATATATTTATTGGAACAGAATTTAATGCGTTTAAAGATAAAACAGTAAAGGCTATAGTAACAGAAAATATGGAAGAAAAACCAAGAAAATTCTTTGATGCAATGTCAGAATATGCAGTTTCTGAATTAGAAGCAAAAGGTTTAGCTTGGGTTAAAGTTGATAGTGAAGGAAACCTAAATGGTGGAATTAGCAAATTTATAGATGATGAAAGAAAAGCTAAGATTTTTGAAAAAATGAATGTAAAACCAGGTTCAGCAATTTTCTTTGTTGCTGACGAATTTGCAAAAGCAGTAAAAATTGCTGGTGGAGTAAGAATTAAACTTGGAAATGAATTAGATTTATTGGAAAAAAATATTTACAGATTTTGCTTTATTGTTGATTTTCCTATGTATGAATTATCAGATGAAGGAACAATAGATTTTAATCATAATCCATTCTCAATGCCACAAGGTGGCTTAGATGCTTTAAATACAAAAGAACCGTTAGATATTTATGCATATCAATATGATGCTGTATGTAATGGATATGAGATTCTATCTGGCGCTGTAAGAAACCACGATCAAGATATAATGATTAAAGCTTTTGAGATAGCTGGTTATACAGTAGAAGATGTAAAAGGAAAATTTGGAGCGTTATTTAATGCGTTTAGTTATGGAACACCTCCACATGCGGGAGCAGCTGCTGGAATAGATAGAATTATAATGTTATTATCTAAGGAAGATAGTATTAGAGAAGTTATTGCATTTCCTAAAAATAAGAAAGCTAGAGATTTATTAATGAATGCACCATCAAAAGTGTTTGATAAACAACTAGAAGAAGTACATATAAAATTAAATTTAGAAAATAATAATTAAATGAGGTTTTATACATATGAATAAAATAAAAAAAATATCAATAATTACTATAATTTTGTATATGCTTTTTATTAATTCTGCTTTTGCATCAACAGCTACAATTTCTGTGTCTGCAGCAAGATTAAGAAAAGATGCGAGTACTGAAGCTGATGTTTTAACAAAAATCTATGAAGGTGAAAAAGTTGAAATATTAGAAAAAAACGGTGAGTGGTATAAAGTAAAATACGGAAGTAATAC
>JAZQTI010000098.1:0-22459 GCA_045630665.1 Candidatus Scatovivens sp. | reverse complement strand
TTAGATAAATATGTAATGGATTCAATCTATAAAAAAGTACGAAATAATACTGCTTCTGAATTTGAGAGGCAAGCATTAGCCAATTATTATAATGTAACTAAACTAAAAGAAACAGAATATATAGAATACAAATATAGAAAGCAAAAATACCTATTAGAATTAGACAAAGAAGGTGTAATGAATTCTGGAAAAGCCAAATTAGTTGAGAAGTATAAAAGATTTTATATAGCAAAACAAGATGCATTATATAAAGGAATATTAAAAAATTATTCAGTAAAATTAGCGGATGGAATGCGTGCGAAAATTGTTAATCAAGTAGATTTATATAAAAAAATATTTGAAACACTAGAAGATTATATAAAAAATATATTACCTATAAAAATTAATAATGAAGGTGAAGAAAAATATTCAAAAATAATTCGTGAATATGATGAATATGAAAAATTTTCTGTTGGAAAATTAGATGAAAAAGATTTCCTAGAGAAGAATATGATTTTATTAGGATTAAGTAGAGTTTTATTTACACATAGTTTGCCATTAGTTGCTGCAGAACAATGTTATAAAAAATTATTAAAAGATACTAGAAATTTAATTGTAGCAACAAAATCTGAAGAGAAAAAAGAAAAAGTATATAAAATGTTGTTAGAGCTTATTGAAGCATACAATGTTAAATTATTATCAACAAAAGTTTACTGGGATAAACCAGCAGAAAGAGATGCATATAAAAAATTCTGGGAAGCCTATAGTAGTACTGGTTCAGGAGAACAAAAAGAAATATTATCTCTTCAAAGAGAACTACATGATACAGCAGATGAATATGAAAAATATGCAGAAGTAAGACAATTCTATAAAAATAAATTAGTAGAATTAGGAGTAATGAAAAGAATTAAAAAATCAACATGTAAAACAAAATCTGGACATTTTACAAAAGTATAGAAGGAATATAATATGAAGAGATTTGCTGAAATAGAATATTTGGATTTGGAAGAAAACAAAGATTATGAAGAATTAATAAACAGAGTTTTAAATACATGTTTTCAAGAAGAAAATATGGAGAAAACTTCAATATATATAGATATAACTTTAACAAATCCTGAAAATATAAAAAGATTAAATAAAGAATATAGAAAAATAGATAAAGAAACTGACGTTCTTTCTTTTCCTATGTTTGAAAAAGAAGAAATTGAAAAATTAAAATTAACAACATATCCAGAAACATTAGGAGATATAGTAATATCAATCGAAAGAGTTGAAGAACAAGCTATAGAGTATGGTCATAGTTTTGAAAGAGAACTTGCATATATGGTTGTTCATGGATTCTATCATTTGATGGGAGAAGACCATATAGAGGAAAATGACAAACTTATAATGAGAGAAAAAGAAGAAAAAGTTTTAGAAAAATTAAAAATATCAAGAGAGAATTAAATAGAGGCGTACTTTATGGAAAATAAATGGGAAAATAAAAATTTTTTTGAAGCTTTGAAAAATGCAATGAATGGTGTTGTATATGTTGTTAAAAACGGGAAAAATATAAAGATCCAAATAGTAATTGCTATTCTTGTTTTTATAGCTGCTATAATATTAAAATTTACTAATGTAGAATTAGCGATTTTAGTATTGATATGTTTTTTTATATTTGCTTTAGAGTTTATAAATACAGTTATAGAACGATTAGCCGATTTATATACAACTGAGTATAACGAAAAAGTAAAAGTGATAAAAGATGTGGCAGCTGGAACAGTTGCAATAATAGCAATAGCTTCAATAATTATTGGTATATTATTATTTATACCTAAAATAATAGATATAATAAAATAAGATAGGAATTGAAAAATGAAAAAAGAAGAATTTGAAAGAAAAATTAAAGAATTACGTTTAGAAAAAGTGCAAGTTGCAGGACAAATTCAAACATATGCAAAAAGTCAAAAAGAATTTTATAGGGAAAACAACAGAGATAATTTTTATGGGTGTTATTACAATTCTCCAAGTGGAGATTATGTGATATTTTATACAGATGCAGAACGTGGAGTTGTAAATACATTAGGTGCATATAAAACAGAAGATGAAGCATATGATAATTTATTTATGATCATAAAAAAATGGAAAGAAGAATACACACAAGGATAATAAGTAATAATATATGGAGGTAACATATGAAAAAATTTATTAAAGTATTAGTTGTATTAATTTTAGTTGGAGCTGTTGGATATGGCATATATTGGTGGTTTTTTACAGGAGCCAATAGGGTTGTAGAACAAGAAGAAATTGTAGAAACGGCAAAAGATGAGGTTTTAGAAACCGAAAAAGAAGAAAAAATAGAGGAAGTAAAAAAACCAGAAATAGAAATATTCAAAGGAAATGATAGACCAATTGCATTTATGATTGATAATAACAAAAATGCACAACCGCAAGCATCTTTAAATTCTACATATATGGTATATGAAATAATAGTTGAAGGTGGAGAGTCTAGATTAATGGCTCTATTTAAAGGAACAGTTGCAGATCAAGTTGGTCCAATTAGAAGTGCAAGACATTATTTTATAGATTATGCAATGGAAAATGATGCGTTATATGCACATTTAGGTATGAGTCCTCAAGCTGAAGCTGCTTTTGATGAGTTTGATGTAGAGCATGTTAATGGACAAGTATATGATACAGGAAAAGCTAGAACAGAAACCTCATTATATTGGAGGGCAAAACATAAAAACGCTCCACATAATGCATATACAAATACAGAATCAATCTTAAAAATAGCAAAAGGATTTGCATGGAGAACAACATCTGATAGAGAAAGTGTTTTAAATTATGTTCCTGAAGAAGTATATTTAGAAACAGAAGATTCTTTCTCAGTAGCATCTGTAAAAATTCCTTATGCTAAAGGACATACTGTTGAATATAAATATAATAAAGATACAGAAAGATATACAAGATGGTCAAAAGGCAGAAAAATGTCTGATGAGATGACTGGAGAAGATGTAACAACAAAAAATATTATAATAACATTTGCTGAAAATTACACATTAGATGATGGTGAAAACAAGGGTAGACAAGATGTTATCACAGTTGGAAGCTTAGATGGATACTATATAACAAATGGAAGAGCTATAAAAATTAAATGTGTAAAAAATGGCAGAACTGAACAAACAACTTATACAGATTTAAATGGTAATGAAATAGAAGTTAATGACGGAAATACATGGGTTAATGTTTGTCCAATTGATGCAAATGTAACATTTACAGGAATAGAAGAGGAAGTATAATTTATGGGAGAATTCAAATCAGGTTTTGTTACATTAGTTGGTAGAACTAATGTTGGAAAATCTACATTACTAAATTCTTTAGTAAAAGAAAAAATCGCTATTACAGCTAATAAAGTTCAAACAACAAGAACCGCTATAAAAGCAATTTTAAATGATGAAAATTATCAAATAATAATAACAGATACACCTGGAATACATAAACCTAAAACTAAACTTAGTGAAACAATGGTGTCTACTGCATTTACAATGTTTGCTGAAGTAGATGTAATATTATTTTTAATAGAAGCAGATTCAACTGAAATTGGTAGAGGAGATAGATTAATTTTAGATAAAATAAAAGAATCTAAAAAACCTTGTATTTTAGTTATAAATAAAATTGATTTGGTAAAAAGAGAAAAATTATTAAATCTTATAAAAATTTATACAGATGAATATGCTTTTAAAGCTGTTGTTCCAATTTCTGCAACTAAAGAAGATGGAGTTCAAACAATAGTAGATGAATTAGTAAAATTATTACCAGAAGGACCAAAATATTATTCAGATGAAGAATATACTGATCAAACAGTAAGACAAATTTCAGAAGAAATTATAAGAGAAAAAGCATTAAAGTTTTTAAATGATGAAGTACCTCATGGAATATATATTGAAATTGAAAAATTTAAAGATAGAAAAACAACAAAAGGTGAAGATATATATGATGTTGAAGCTACAATATATTGTTTAAGAGAATCACACAAAGGTATTATAATTGGAAAAGGTGGAAACCTTTTGAAAAAAATAGCAATGACAGCAAGACAAGATATTGAAAAAATGCTTGATACCAAAGTTAATTTAAAAGTTTGGGTAAAAGTAAAAGAAGATTGGCAAGAAAAAGATAATATAGTTAATAAATTTAAATTAAAATAAATTACCTGTATAATCTTCTAAAATTTACAAAAGATATTTATAAGAAAAAATATTTTTCTTATAAAAGAAGGGGTGAAGTACATTATGATAAAAAACATTGCGTGGAATACATTTAAACAAACCGGTGATATAAATTCTTACTTAGAATTTAGAGAAGTAAAAAATATAGAAGAAAATATGAAGGTAACATTAGATGAAAAATATAAAAGTAAATGGGATAATAATTGCTGAAAATAATATGGGAGATTTTGATAAAATGCTAACTATCTTAACTCCCAACTTGGGAAAAATTGGGTGCAGTGCAAAAGGCTCTAGAAGACCAAAGAGCCTTTTGCTTAGTGGTACTCAATTTTTGTGTTTTGGCGAATATATGCTTTTTAAGGGTTCTGAACATTATACAATGAATTCTTGTGAAACTATAGAATTGTTTTATAATATAAGAACTGATTTGGATAAATTAACATATGCTTCATACATAACAAAAATTATTAATGATGTTACTACAGAAAATCAAAATAGTTTTAATACTTTAAAATTATTTTTAAATACTTTGTATATGATATCTGAAACAGATAAGAATTTAGATTTTATTACATCTGTATTTAAACTTAGAATTCTAAAAATATTAGGATTTGCACCGAATGTTAAAGAATGCGTTGGTTGTAAATCTAAAGAAAATTTAACTCATTTTAGTATAAAAGATAATGGAGTAAAATGTAATGCATGTAGCAAACAAGACACTGGAAGTATAGAAATAAGTGAACCAACTAGAAATGCTATGCTTTATATAATGTCTGCAGATCCTAAAAAAATTTTTTCATTTGAATTGTCTGAAAAATGTAGAAAAGAATTAGAATTAATCTCTAATATATATTTAAATGAAAAATTAGAAAAAGAATATAAATTAGAAAAATTATTTTAAAATAAGTAAATTGAGTGTAAAAAAGTAATACATATATACAAATTATAAAATGATATTTTAGTATTAGTTAGACACAAAAAAATTACTTGCAAAATAGACAATTTACTTATATAATGATAATGCAAACAATACTTATAAAAAGGAGTGGTTATTATGGATATAACAATAACAGGAAAAGAATTAAAAGCAACAGAAGCAATCAAAGAATATGTTGAGAAAAAATTAACAAGAATTGAAAAGTATTTTGGAGAAGACATAATAGACGTAGATGTGACTGTAACAATCAAAAAAGAAAATGCTGCTACAGAAATTGCAGAAATGTATGTTACAATGAGAGGATTTTCATATAGAGCAGTTACAGAAGATAAAGATTTATATGCTTCAATAGATAAAGATATAGATATTCTAGAAGGACAACTTAGAAAAACTAAAGCCAAAAGAGAAAAAATGATGAAAGAATCATCATTAAAACAAATGAATTTTGCAGGAGAAGTTGAATCAAAAATTGAAAATGAAGTTGTAAAATCAATATCATATGATTTAAAACCAATATCTGTAGATGATGCAAAATTAAAATTAGATGAAAGAAAAGGAAATGTATTCTATACATTTGTAAATGTAGATACAGGAAAAGTAAATGTTATTTTTAAATTAAAAGATGGTTTAAATTATGGATTAGTAGAACCAGAAGCATAAATTATAAAAATACATCACAAATTATTGTGATGTATTTTTTTTTGATATATAATTGTGAAAAATGAGTATATTATTAAGTAGGTGATTTGTATGAAATATTATGAATTTATAGGTGTTGTTGTTATATTTTTTGTGATTTTGATTATTCTTGTTGTTGGTGGAAGTATTAATAAAGGTGCTCCTCTGCCAAGTACATATAATGAAGATGCACAAGAAAATATTCCGAAAGAAGGAATTGAAATTGATTTTTTGAGTGATGAAGTTCAAAAAATATATCCATTTAATGGTGCATTTCCTCAAAATGAATTAGTATATTTGACACAAATAAAAAATTTAGAAAAAAATGAATTAACTAATGAAAATGTATTAAGATTAGGATTTGCCAAAGTAACCAAAGAGGATTGGGCTGATAGTTATACAGGAGAAGGTGAGCCACTGGAAATAAATCAAAAAATATTAGAACAATATATTAAAAATATATTTGGTAGTATAAATTATTCTCATATGGATTTTGGAAATATAGATTTAAAATTTGATGGTTATATAACAAGCTTGTATGATAATACTTATGATAAAGAAAATAAGAAATATAAAATTGAAATTGAAGCTGGGGATGGAATTGGGGAATCTTATATAGGAATTCATACAGTAAAAGCATATAAATTTGAAGATAGAATTGAAATTGTAATAAATCCAATATATTTTGATAATTTAGGTGAACAAGAAGTTGATGATCAATTTGTTTTTGTACATAAAGGATATGCGTATTATAATTATGAAACAGAAAAATTCGAAAATCCAATTACAGGAGAATTGGCTACAATGTATGAATATGATGAAACAACAAAAACAACAGACTATGTGGAGGAAATAAAAAATATAAATGTTGAACAACTAGAAAAATATATAATTATTTATAAATTAAACAAAGCAAACAATAATTACGAATTTTCTTCAATAAAATATGAAAAATAAAAATTTCCAAAATTTACTTGTTTAAAAAATATATAAATGCACATTATATATTTAGAAAATACATTACTTATTTATATGAAATTAATTTTATTAGTTTTTATAAAATAAGAAGTGTTTTCTATCAAAATGTGTTACAAACACAGTAAATTTTGGAGGTGAAAACAAATGGCAAGAAGTAATAAAAATGTTGTTCCAGAAGCAATGGATTCATTAGAAAGATTTAAATATGAAGTTGCTAGCGAAGTTGGAGTTAATTTAAAAAACGGATATAACGGAAATATATCTGCAAGAGACGCTGGTAGAATCGGTGGAAATATGGTAAAAAAAATGATACAACAAGCAGAAAATCAAATGGCTAACAAATAGTTAAATAGATTGATAATAGAGGGTGAGGAGATACTTACCCTCTATTATTTTTAATAAAAAATGTAATAAAAATGAATTCAAAATTGTTTGATTTTGATATTGTCAAAAGGAAGTTTAATGATATAATGTGAAAGTAAAAAGAAAACAAAAGGAGAAAAATATGTATAAATTAATGGCTATAGATTTAGATGGTACTTTACTTAATTCTTTTGGTGAAGTATCAGAAAATACAAGAATAGCTTTAAAAAAAGCAAAGGAACAAGGGACTGAAATAGTATTATCTTCTGGAAGACCAATTAGTTCTACAGAAAGTTTAGCTGTTGAACTTGGTGTTGATAATTATTTGATTTCTGGAAATGGTGCAGCAGTATATGATATTAAAGAACAAAAAATAATTTATGATAGATTTTTAAGTAAAGAACAAGTTTTAAATATAGCTAAACTTTGTGAAGAAAATAGTTTCTTTTATAATGTTTATACAGAAGATGAAGTTATAGCAAGTTCTTTGAATTATAACATTTTATTTTATCATAAAGAAAATGTTAAGAAAATTGAAGAAAAGAGAACTCATATAAATGTTGTACAAAATATTGCGGAATATATAGAACAATCTGGAAAAGAAAAATTCTTAAAAATAACTGTATGCGATGAGTCAAGATTTATCTTTAACAGTATAATAAAAAGATTAAAAGCAATTGAAGGTATAGATGTTCTTGAAGTAGAGTATATGTCTAGAAAGAAAATAAAATCTGGAACAGATGATATTGATATTCAATATTATTATACTGAAATAACAAATAAAAACGTTAATAAATGGACTGCAATAGAATTTTTATTAGATAAATTAGATATAAAAAGAGAAGAGGTTCTTGCAATTGGAGATAATATGAACGATATAGAAATGATTCAAGGGGCAGGATTAGGTGTTGTTATGGGAAATAGCAATCCAAAAATGAAAGAAATAGCTGATGAAATTGTAGCAGATAACAACTCTGAAGGGGTTTTGGAAGCGTTAGAAAAATTCGTTTTAATATAATTTTACAAATGTATTACAAATAAAATAAGTTTGTATTACAATAGCTAGTTTCGTTGATTTTAACCCCAAAATATTGTAGAATTAAGAAAATGATATCGTGAAAAAATATCGTGAAAACGATAATTTTTAATTTTTTCGTGTTATAAGGGAGGAACTTAAAATGGCAATTAATCCAATGCAAAGAAGAGCTAGAAATTCGTTTTTTATAGGGTTTTTAGTAGCTTTAATTATTATGGCGTGTGTAGTATTATTTTTACTATACCAAATTAAAAGTTTAAATGAAGCAAAAGAAGCTTTAGAAGCTTTACAAAAACAAGTATATGTAGCTGCTGACGATTTAGAATCTGGTCAAGAGCTTAGTTTTTATGATGATTTTAAAACAGAAATCGTACAAACAACAATGGATACATCTTTAATTATTTCACAAGATGATTTTGAATTTAAAGATGAAGAAACTGATGCAGTAATTGAAAAATATAATGAAGATGGTGTTCAAATATATAAAAATTTAGTAATGAAAGTAAATGTACCAGCAGGTTCAATTGTTACTAGAGATATGGTTGTTGAATCTGGAAATGAAACAACAGATACACAAAGAATTCAAGAATACAATATGATAGTATTACCATCTCAATTAAAAAATGGAGACTATGTTGATATAAGATTATCATTACCAACAGGTCAAGATTACATAGTTTTAGCTAAAAAGAAAGTATTAGGAACAACACAAACTGGATTATGGTTGAAATTAGATGAAACAGAAATTTTAATGATGAACAATGCTATTGTTGAATCATATATTATTCCTGGTTCAAAATTATATGCAACTCAATATCCAGAAGCTGGAGTTCAAGAAGCAGCTGTTCCAACATATAACGTAAGTGGAGCTGTATTAGATTTAATTAATTCAGATCCAAATATTTCAGAAACAGCAAGACAAGAATTATGGAATAGATATAATGCAAATGTAAGGGTAACATATTTTGAACCAACACTTGCAACATATATTCAAGAACCAGAAGACAGAGATAGTGCTGTTGAAGGTGGATTCCAAGAGGAAGTAGAAAGCATACAAGCTGCAAGAGAATCATTTGTTGATTCATTAGAAGGAACTGAAGATATAGGGTACACTAGATAAAATTATTGGAGGAAATTATGAAGAAAGTCGCTTTTATAGGAAGTTATGATAAATCAGACATAATTATATATATTGCAAAAATAATAACTAATATGCAAAAAAAAGTGTTAGTAGTAGATTCGACTGTAACACAAAAAACAAGATATATTGTACCTACTATGAAAGCGCAAAAACAATATATAACAACATTTGAAAATGTTGATATTGCAATTGGATTCGAAAATATAAATCAAATAAAAGAATATAAAAAGCTTTCTGGTGAAAGTTTTGAATATGACTATGTATTAATAGATATAGATTCATATAGAGGATATTTCTATTATCAAATACAAGCAGATGATAAAAAATATTTTATTACTTCTTTTGATTTATACTGTTTAAGAAGAGGGCTTCAAGTCTTCAAAAAAATAGAAGAACCAGTGGAAGTAACAAAAGTTTTATTTACAAAAGATATGGCTCCTGATGAAGAAAAGTATTTAAATTTTCTTGCAAAAGGATTAAAGGTAAAATGGTCAAAAGAAATTTTATATTTCCCATTTGACTTAACAGACCAAAATGCTATATTTGCTAATCAAAGATCTGGACGTATTCAATTAAAGGGATTAAGTCTACAATATGTAGATGGTATTTCTTTTATGACAGAGGAGATAACTGGAGAGAATCAAAAAGTGGTTCAAAAAGCGGTTAAAACAATAGAGAGAAATTAGTATCTGGAGGAGAAAATGGCGATAATTGGTTTTTGGAGTGGTAGCAAAAAGGAATCTGGACAAACAGTTTCAATTGCTTCAATTGCTACGCAAATGGCTGTAGAACATAATTATAAAATCTTATTAGTAGATGCTACCTTTGATGATGACACTATGGAAAGATGCTTTTGGGCAGTAAACAGTAAGAAAAAAGATATAGCAAAAGAACTAAATAAAGGAAAAATGGATATATCTTCAGGTGCTGAAGGATTAGTAAGTGCTGTTGCAAGTAACAAAGCAACACCTGAAATAATAACAAACTTTACAAGAGTTGTTTTTAAAAACAGACTTGATGTAGTTTGTGGATTAAAAACTAAAATATATGAAGATTATAGAAAATCATTAATGCTATATAAAGATTTGTTAAAAACAGCAGATAAATATTATGATATTGTTTTTGTGGATTTACAAAAAACACTAAATGATGAAACAACAAGAGTTTTATTAGAAAATTCACATATAATAATCTATAATTTTACAAAAAATTTAAAACAAGCAGATGAATATTTAGAGCATATGCAAAAATATCCAGACTTGCTAAAAAAAGATATAGTAATTCCACTATTATCTAATTCTGATGAAAATACAGTATATAATGTTAAAAATTATACTAGATATATAGGGGAAAAAAGAGAAATATGTACAGTACCATATAACACAACATTTGTTAAAAACATTTCTGAAGCTGGTGTAGCACAATTTTTCTTAACAACAAGACTTTCAAACAAAAATGGTGATAAAAATTCATTATTTGTAAACTCTGTAGATGGGGCTTGCAAAAGAATAATTGAAAAATTAAAAGAGTTAAATTTAAAAACATAAGATAAAAATATAGGAAACAGAATTAAAATAAAAAAAGAGAGAGGGGAATCTTTCGATGGCTATTGGAAATATTGCGTTAATCTTTGTTGTACTAGTTACAGCTGTTGCTGGAATAGTTTACATGGTTAGAAAAAACAAAAATCAAGTAATTGAAGATGCAATAGAAGTTGATGACAAAACTTTTACATTAGATAAAATGATAAAGTTTGTTAAACAAAGGTTAGATGAAATTACAAAAATAAACTTATATGATATAGGTTTATCAGAGGAAGAATTAAAAAGAAGAAGAGCTAAAAAATATGAATTAAAGAAAGCTCTTAAAGGTTGTACATACGGAGACGTAAATGATAAAAAATATGTTAAAGAATTAATATATGATTTATTATCAAAAGAATATGGTGTTGATGAGACAAATATATCAAAAGCAATTCCATTTGATACTCCTTCTCTACTTACAGCTCAAGATAAATTTGATATTTTAATTCATGAATATAAAAAGACTTTTTCATATGAAGCATTAACAGAGCTTATTAAAAAATATAATTTAGCTGCTTTAAAATATGTAGAAGGTGAATCTAAACCTTGTTATGTTATAACAAAAGAAGAAATTGATGATATTTATGAACAAGAACAAATACATCTAGATTTTTCAGATAAGCTAGAAGTTGTAGTTCAAAGAATATATCAAAAATATAAAGGATTCAGTAGTATTGATGAAATCAGAGATATGAACATAGACGGTGTTTCTGGTGGTACATCTGGTCTTCCTGAATCATTCTTAAGTCAAGTTGCTCAAACTGATGGGGACTACTTAAAACAAGCTATGGAATCAAAGATTCCAAGAGCCTGTGATGCTATATGGATATTCTTCCAAGGTAAATCTATTCGTTTAGCATTCCTATCATTTGGAACTGAAGCAGAATTAAAAAGAGTATGTCAAAACATTTATAAATACAATAACCCTGGTCAGTTATCTGACACAAATGGTTTCAAAATTAATGAAATGAAAGACGGTTCTCGTGTCGTTGTTGTTAGACCATCAATGTGTGAAACATGGGCATTCTTCGTAAGAAAGTTCGACGTTAAAAGAGCTACTCTTGAACAAATCATTAAATTTGATGGAAAAGAAGAAACAATTGAATTATTAAAATTCTTAGTTAAAGGTGCTAGAATTATAGCGCTAACAGGAGAGCAAGGTTGCGGTAAAACAACAATGCTTATGGCTATGATTGAAAATATATACGAAACAATGAACCTTCGTATCACAGAAACTGCATTCGAGCTTCACTTAAGAAAAATTTATCCAACAAGAAATATCGTATCAATGCGTGAAACTGAAACAATTTCTGGACAAGACTGTCTGGACGTTCAAAAGAAAACTGACGGTTCTGTTAACATCATCGGTGAGGTTGCTACTGACCCCGTTGCTTCTTGGATGATCCAATCAGCCCAAGTTGCTTCTAAGTTTACATTATTTACTCACCACGCTAAAACATTCCCTAACTTAGTTACAGCTCTTCGTAACTCTATGTTAAGAGCTGGTGTTTTCAAAGATGAGCAAACAGCTGCAGAACAAGTTGTTCAAGTTTTAAACTTTAATATACACTTGGTAAAAGACTTTAGAGGTAGACGTTATATTGAGAGAGTAACAGAGTGTGTGCCTGTAGAAGAAAAAAATGAGTACACATTTGATCATAGAAATGAAAAAACATTAGAAGGAAAATTTGATAAGTTTTTCGATAATGCTACAATATTCTTTACAAAACAAACAAACAGAGAATTATACAAATATCATAACGTATTAGAATTTGCTGATGATTCTTATGTTTTAACAAATCCTATATCTCCAGAAAATATTAGAGGTATGAGAGAAAATATGAATGACACAGACGTTGTTGCGTTTGATGCATTCTTAGAAAGAAACTGGGGAATTAAACCACCAAAATTACCAAAATATGATGAAAACGGTAATGAAATAAAAGAAGAACCAGTAAAAGAAGAAGCTGCTCCAGCACCAGAAGTAAGAAAAGTGCCAAGAACAGCAGAAAATGAAAATAAAGAAGCAAAAGTTGCTCCAACAAATAAAGCTACAAGTAGTGCTCAACCAAGAAGACAAGTTCCTGGTGCACAAACATCTAGACCAAAACAAAATCCAGGAGCAAATGAGCAAAAACCAACAGTGTAAAAGCATAAATACTAAAGATAAAATTTAAATAAAATAATTAAACAAAATAATAAAACAAAAAACTCTGAGGAAGAGAGGTGCTAATTAATGGTATACTTCATAGGTGTTGTGGCAGGTGTATTTGCTATACTTGTTGTTGCATTCTTAATCGTAAGTAAAAAAAGCCAAAATAAGAATACTAAATATGTAAGACAATTGGTTGAAGGAACTAAAAAATCGTCTTTTAGTATGGATATTTTTTATCAAAAATTCTATATAAGATGTGTTAACTTACCGTTTATAAGAAGATATGCATTAAAATTAAGAAGAAGATTAGAGATTATAAATCTAGAAGATGAATATATAACAAGAAAACAAGTTGCTCAAATACTATTTAAAGCAGTAATAATTGTTGTTCCTTTAACAGCATTTATTATATATATGACATATACCAACTATTTGCTACTTTCTTCTTTGTTATTGTTTGAAATATTCTTCCTTGAAACACTTTTAGAAGGTATGGTAGATAGTGTTGATAATAAATTATTAAGAGAACAATTAGACTTCTTTGCTGAAATAAGACACGCATACCACGAATATAACATGGTTGAAGAAGCTATATATGAAGTTTCTCAAGATGATGAAAAAGAAGTATCAAGGCAAGCTGAGAAAATATATGAAGTTTTAATTTCTGATGATCCAGAAACAGAACTTGAAAAATATTATGATATAGCACCAAATAGTTATTTAAAAGAGTTCGCTGGAGTTTCATATTTAACAAAAGAATTTGGTGATAGAAAAGATAAAGATGGTGCATCTTTATATTTAAAAAACTTAAATAATATTACTCAAGAGATGCAAATTGAAATAATGAAAAGAGATAAATTAGACTATGTATTCCAAAGTTTATCAATGATAGCAGCATTACCAATATTATTCTTAGATGTTGTAAAAAATTGGGCGATAGGACAATTCTCTTTTACAAGACAATTTTATAATGGAACTTTAGGGTTTATGGCCCA
This sequence comes from Candidatus Scatovivens sp., assembly GCA_045630665.1. Taxonomy (GTDB): domain Bacteria; phylum Bacillota; class Clostridia; order TANB77; family CAG-508; genus Scatovivens. Next base: position 8,406 of record JAZQTI010000098.1, on the reverse strand, counting down.
AGTTGCATTAATAATTATAACATTCTTATGTTATATGCTTACTAGAAAATTAAAAGATAATGGAAGTGTAAATACAGCGAAAAATATGGAAAACCCATGGCAAGCAAAACTTTATAAAAAACCTTGGGCAAAGAAATTTGTTGATTTATTTATTCCAAAACAAGGATCTAAAGACTATAGAAAAATAGTTCAATTATTAAAAGATTCTGCTTCAAAATTAAAACTTGAATGGCTTTATATTAATAGATTAGCCGCAGCTGCAGTAGGATTCGTAATTTCACTTATAATTTTATTTGCAGCACATAAAATGGCTATAAACTATCAATTTACAGAGCCAACAGCAGATTACAATTTACTTGGTTCTATGTCTGAATCTCAAGAGAAAAAGGCAATGGAAACAACAGAAAAAGATAATTATTTCTTGAAAAAATATCAATATGATTATACTGTAACAGAAGAAATTTTATATGCAGATGTTGCAGAATCAGATCAATATGGTATGAATTCAGCAGAAGAATTAGATACTATTACTGCTAGAATTTGGGAAAAATTACAAATTGTTCAATCTGAGTACATAAAATGGTTTGAAGTGTTAATAGCGTTTGTATTTATGGTAATAAGTTATATGGGACCAGTTTGGCTTCTAATATTCCAAAAAATCATGAGACAAATGGATATGGAAAATGAAGTAATGCAATTCCAAACGATAATATTAATGCTTATGAAAATCGAAAGAGTTAACGTTGAAATGATTCTAGAATGGCTAGAAAGATATTCAAATATATTTAGAGAGCCAATTAGTAAATGTGTTAACAACTACGAAAGTGGACCTTGGGAAGCTTTAGAAGAATTAAAAAATGATATTTCTTTCCAACAATTAATAAGAATTGTAGAAAGTCTTCAAGCAGCTGTTGAACAAATACCAATTAGACAAGCGTTTGATGAGTTAGATACAGAAAGAGCTTATCACCAAGAAAAAAGAAAAGAAGGAAACGAAAGATTAATTGCTAGAAAATCAAGAATAGGAAAAGTTGTTGGATTTGCTCCAATGGTTTTACTATTTGTTGCATATTTGATTGTACCAATGTGTGTAATCGGTATGACAAGTATGACTGAGGCATTCTCAACAATGTCGTCAATGTCTATCTAAAAAGAAAGGTAAGTAAGATATGGAAAATGCTGCAAAAGCTTTGGAAATAGCAGCTGGAGTATTGCTGGCTATACTAATAATGTCACTGATTTCACTATTCTTCTCGAATTTAGGAATTTGGCCAGAAGAAGAAGATTCAAGAGAAACAGCTGAACAACTTGCAAAATTCAATTTAGAATATGAAGTTTATGACAAAAAGGGAATGTATGGAACTGATGTAATATCATGTTTAACAAAAGCAAAAAGTAATAATGAAAAATATGCATTAGGTGGGAAATATTTATCAGGAAGTAAATATGGTGAACAATATTGGATTAATGTATATGTAAGACTAAATGATGATTTAGAAGAACTTGTTACTGTATACTATTATGATCCATTAACATCAGATATATCTTCACAACAAATTGTATTTGATGATAGGGCTAAAGAGCACACAATGGGAGAGGCTGGATTTGTATTTGCTACTTCTCCTAAAGGTGTATCATATACACTGTTTACAGAAAGTACACCATTAGATCCAACTGATGGAAAGCTTGAGAAAAAATTAACTAGTGCATCAAATTCAAAATTTATAAATCTTACATATAATGCAACTATAAATGATGGAATTACATACAATTGTGAATTATATGATATGGATAATGTAACTAGAGAAACACCACTTCAAGTTTTACTAGAAACAGCAGGTACAAATCTAAAACAAGTTGTAAGAAACCATGATGGAGAGACATTAAGAGAATGGAGTTCTGCAGAATGGTTAACAGCTTTATATGATTTTAAAACAAGAAGATTTAGATGTGATGATATGCATTATAGTGATGTAACAGGAAGAGTAAAAGAAATATACTTTTCAGAGATATAAAATTATAGGAGAATGCTATGGATAATGCTTCAAAAGCACTTATAATGGTTGCCAGCGTACTAATAGGAATAATGTTATTATCAGTAATGATATATGTTTTTAGAGCTGGTGCAAAAGTTAATGAAGCTTATGATAATAACCAAATAAGTAATCAATTAGAATTATATAATTCTAAATTTGAGTATTATGATAAAGATAATAATACAATTGTTGATATGATAACTCTTGCGAATCTTGCATATGATGTAAATTCAGAATGTGATTATGATGTAAGTTCTGCTGTAAGAATAAAAATTGTTATAGGAAATGAGGAATTTATTATATCAAACACTGATAAGTTATCATCAAGAAATAAAATTTTTCATGATGGATCAGAGATTTCAATATATGATTTAAATGTAAAAACTTTGCATGAACTTGGTATTACACCAACCTCAATAAAAGAAAAGAGTGATTTACCAACAAATATATCAAATTTATCAGATGATCCGAAAAATACAGATTTATTGTCTACAACAAAATTAGTAAAAGGAAAAACTGTATATAAATACTTATTTGAAGTAGAAAAACCAGAAGATTTTTCTTATAATCAAACTACAGCAAGGGTTTCAGAAGTTATTTTACATTGCTTCTATAACCCTGTTTGGGATAATGAATAATTACAAAAAAGTAATCTAATTGTTACATTTAAAATATTGAAAATTATAAAATTATTATATAAAATAAGGCAAGAATAAGATTGTAAAAAAGACTATTTTATGCTATAATTTAAATAGGGTTTTTATGAAAAAAAGTTTAGTTTTAGTGATCATAATTTTAGTTGCAATTTCAGCTTTTTTTGCAATAAAATACAAAGAACATGAAATAAATCAAATCGATTTAAATAACTTTAATTTATTATATGAAAAATATAATAAAGATAATTTAAATGGGTTAGATATAACTACAGTTATGAATCAAGCAACAAGTAATAATGAAAAATATGGAATTGAAAAAGATAGTAATGGGCTATATATATTAGATGATGAATATAGTGTCGAAATATATATAACTATGATTATAAATAATACCACTTATAAAATGGAAACATTTAATCAATCAAGAATGAGTGAGTTTATACGATATTTTGGTGAAGTTGGTTTCAAATGTACTGAAATAACATATCATCAAAAAACAGGAAGAGTGGCTTCAATGACATTTGAGGCTACAGAATACTAAAGTTTTTAATGTTAAACTAGGACAAACTAGTTAAATTAAAATAATATACAATTTTAAGGAGGAAGAAGTTATGGAAAATGCTTCAAAGGCACTTTTAATCGCAGGTGCAATTTTATTATGTATTTTGATTATCGCTATAGGTATGTTTATATACAATAGTGCACAAAGTACAATTACAGACTCAATGACATCTTTATCTACACAAGAAATAGATGCATTCAACAACCAATTTACATCTTATGAAGGAGCTCAAACAGGTTCTCAAGTTAAAGCATTAATGGGAAGATTAATAGGAAATGCTGATACATATAGAGATGAACCAACAAAAGTTCCACAAGTTTTCGTTAACCAATTAAGCAACACAATTAGAGAAAACAGAGATGCTACATTCTCAATGGATGATGCTGGTGATCCATCAAACTATGTTGATATATTAGGTGTTATTAGAAACCGTGTTGAAACAAAACATGAATACTGGATTGAAATGAACTACCAAGATAATGGTTTAATAGACTATATCGTAATTTCTTATGACGCTACAGATAACTTAAATAATATCGAAAATATAACAGCTCACCAAAGATAATATTATATGGAGAATTTTGTAGATGGAAAACGTATCTAAAGCACTTTTGATTGCTGGAGCTATACTTGTTTGTGTATTGATAGTTGTTGTAGGAATGGGGATTTATAATAGTTCAAGTGGAAAAATAACTGATTCAATTAGTTCTTTATCTACTCAAGAAATAGATGTTCATAATACAAAATTTACAATATATGACGGAGAGCAATCTGGAGGGCAAATAAAATCTTTAATTGGAATACTAATAAGTAATTCTAAAGTAAATAAAGAAGAGTCATTTAGAAATCCTGGTGTTTATATCATTGTTGATGGAAAATCAATAGATTCAGGAATACCTGAGAATGGAGAGAATACTTCTTATATAGATGCGTTAGAAAATATTAGAACCAATATTGAAACAAAACATGATTATTGGGTTGAAATAACTTTCCAAGATAATGGTTTAGTTGATTATTTGAATATTTCATATGATGAAAATAATTTAATAGACCCAATGAGAAGAAAATAATTAAATATAAAGTTAGAGTGGTATAGATTACAACTTATAATATATACCACTTTACTTTAATATATAAAGAAAGGATATAATATGGAAAATGCAGAAAAAGCCGTGATGATGGCATTTGCTGTTTTTGTATTAGCAGTAGCACTAACTATTTCTATGTATTTGTTTTCTGTAGTTACAGAAACCGCGGAAACATTATCTTTGTATGCTGATTCAACAGTATATTATGATAATGTACAAATAGATGAAGATGCATTTGATCCAACTACTGATGAACATATAAGAAATGGTACAGTGAGAATTGTTGGTGCTGAAACTATTATACCTACTTTATATAGATATTATAAAGAAAATTTCTGTGTTAAAATTTATGGTGCAACAGGAAACTTGATTCAAATTTTTGATGTTAACTTGGAGGGAAATGTAAATAGAGCTTTAGGTGACACAAATGCCAAGTCTGATGCAAGTGAACCAAAACATGTTGAAAATTATGCATATAATATGGTTTATAATGTAGAAGATTCAAGTAAACCTTATTACTTATTTGGTGCACCATGGCTAGGTAGCACAGAGTCAGTAAAAACAAGAGTTGATTATTTTATAGATGGTGAAGCTGGTTATATAAATAATACATATGTAAATTATAGAGATAATGAATTTTATCAAGCTCGTATAGCAGGTAAACAATTTACAGAAAGATTTATTAGTTATTCATATTCTGGTCAAACTATGATTACAGAAGATGGAGATAGATTAACAACTGGTGAAAAATCAAAAGATAAAGTTATAATAATATATACATTAATAAATTAGTTATAAATAAAATTTTAAATATATTTTAAAGGAGGATAGATATGAGTGATACATTAATTACAATTGTTGCAATTTTATTAGCAGCAGTACTAATGTTTATATTTCCATTACTATCAGTTTCAGAAAGAAGTGATGATATATCACAATTATCAGTTGCATCAGCAACAGCAGAATTTGTAGACAATTCAAGAGCTATTGGTAAAATAACAATAGACAATTACACAAAATTAATCACAACTATTAATGCAACAGGAAATAGTTATGATGTTGAAATGGAAGTAAAAGTATTAGATGAAAACATTGGTAAAAAATCAGCTTGGACACAAGGAACTGTAATAGGTGAAAATGTTTATTACTCTGTATATACTTCTCAAATCGTTGAAGTATTAGAAGATAGAGAAAAAATCTATAATTCTAATGGTGTATATACGATGAAAGAAGGAGATATATTCTCTGTAAGTGTTAAAAACACAAACAAAACATTATCACAAACAATAAGAGGGGTATTCTACTCTGTGTCTGGTAGTGATGTTTACTCAATTGCTGCACAACATTCAGGAGTTGTTACAGCTAACGGGGCTTATTAAGATTTAAAGGAAGTTATTAATGAAATTACAAGGTGTTAGTGTAATATTTGCTTTGATTGTATTACCTTTAATTTTGGTGCTTACTTATTATATTCAATTACAAGTTGATACAATCCAAATGCAAAATGAATATGATAAAAGATTATTAGATTCAACATATGGTGCTATGTCCGCATTTGAAATCAATACAGCAAATGAGGATTTATCAACTGTGTCTGATTCATTAAGAACAATAATAGAGGCTTCAACAAATGTATTTACTACGACATTAGCTACTAATTTAGGTATGTCTAATGCAAGTAAATCTTTTGTGGAGCCTTATATTCCTGCTTTATTATATACATTATATGATGGTTATTATATAAGTTCACCTACAAGAACACCAACTTTGTTACTAGATTCAGATGGTAATGCAGTTACTGTAGGAGAAATAGGAATAACTAAAAGTGGAGGGGGATATTCTTATAGAGAAGTACATACAAGTACTGAAAGTCAAGCAAATTGTTATGATTGTATAAAAAATCCTACTACTGGAGAGTATTCAAGTGGTCCAGAAGGACATATAACATATAAAACATATTATGATAGTTCAAATTCAGAAAAAGTTGCATGGCAAATAAAATATGATGATTTAATAGCTGATGAAGATTATGGACAAGTGTTATACTTAAAAAAGAAAATTAATAAAACAGATCCAGATGAATATACAACTAATATAGATGATGCTGAATTTAAAATAGATCATATTTTAAAAACATATATGCCTTATTCTGCTAAATATAAAAAAGAAAATGATTTTGATATAACTGTTATTTATACTTTAGATAACTATGTATCTATTGAAGGAACTGTTAGAGAAGGAACTCAAGATCTTTATTATACAAAATCTGGATATTTAATTCCAAAAGATGTTGTTTCTATAGAAACAATAAATGGATCAGCGCCAACAAAAGATGCAACAGGTAAAGCTTTATTATTAAATTATAATCAAGCATCAGCTAGACAATTTATTGAAGATGGTAATGAAATTACAATAAAAATTAATGATTCTACAACAGGAGCTTTAATATCAAGTGGAAGTGCAGATCCAGCAACAAGAAGAACAAGAGCTGATATTCAAAATAGTATGAATATCATTCAAAATAAATTTAATAAAGCTAATGGATTTTTAGCTGATTTTAGAAAAACTGGTGCAATTACAACAGCAGTTGTAGATCAATTTTTAGTAGATACTGGATATGATTTTTCTGGTGCTACAACATATGATGCAAAATTGCAACTTGTTTTAGATAAAGCAACACTCGAATTAAATGATTTACAATATCAATTAGATTTGATGGCTGCAGCATGTTATTATGTAGAAGCTGAAATTTTCTCAAATTGGGTATATGATAATTTTGTTGATAAGCATCAAGTGCAAGAGTTACATTTAGTTGAAATATCAGGTCAAAAATATAAATCAATTAAAGGATTAGATCAAGTAACATATGATTTTACAGCAAGTACAACACCAGTTTTTGATATTGTAGGAACAGATGGTGTAAAAGGTAAAAAATATGATAGTATTACAGAAATAGATGCCGATTCACCATTTTATACTCATAAATTAAATATTATTAGAAATTCTATACAATATAATTTAAATTTAGCAATGTCAACATATAATGTTATGGCTATAGCTAATGATGATTATTCTATGCCAGTAATGGAACAAGAAGAATGGGAAAAAATATTAACTAATATTTCAATAGTATCATTTATGCAAGGATATAAATGTGGACTTAAAAAATATAATAATTATATGATTGTTTCTAGTACAAATAATGAAATAACTGTTTTACCAGAAGAAATTTATTATGTAGAAAAAACAGAATTTTCAAATGAAACAGCAGAATATCATAGAATAGATTGTCCAAAATTATTTGATAAAGATACAGCAACAACAGAAGTAGATCAATATATGTCATTTGTTTCTAAAGAAGTAAAATATGATAAGATATATGATAAATCAAATGCACAAATTCCATATAATTATGATCATAAAAATTTAGCGTGTTATGATTGTATAAATGATGGAAACTATGCAGGTAAAAAAATATTTGATGATTCTGATGCTACAGAATTTGGAAAATATGAAAATTTAAGAAAAGCATTTTATATAGCTGTTGGAAAATCAAGAAGTAATATCTATAAAATGAATGCAATACAATATTCTCAAGGTTATGAAGTTATTTATGATAAAGGAAATATACCAGAAAAAACTTCAGAATTACCTTTAAAATCAATAAAAGGTATTGAAATTGTGTTAGATACGCTAAAGAGCCATAGTGAAAACGAAAATGTTGTAGAATATAGAGTAACTTGTTCTGGAGAAATTTTAAATGATAAACAATATGAAATTATACCAAACATAACATCTAATACAACAATTAAAGTCGAAGTTAGTCCAGATGTAACTAGTGATAAAAAAGTTAATGTAAACAATTTGGAATTTACAAATTTAAATGATGATTCTGAAGTATATAGTCCTGATACAGATGGTAATGATAAATATGATGGAGATCCGGATAAACAAACAAAAATTGTTAGAGATTCAATAAAATATGTTAGAGTAATTTATAGATAAAAATAAATAAAAAAATGAAAAAAGGTTAATATAAATTTATGAAAAAAATTAAATTTATA
>JAZQTI010000097.1:0-15801 GCA_045630665.1 Candidatus Scatovivens sp. | reverse complement strand
CTTTTTCTTATCTTTATACAATGCCATTATTATACAATATTTTCCTTTAAAATGCAATATATAAAAAAAGCTCCAAAGACTATTGTCCTTAGGTTTTTTTCATATTTTGTAATATTGATTCTTATAGTTTAAAATTTACTAAATTTCAAATATAAAAAAAGAGATTTTATTTTCTAAAATCTCTTTTTTTATTTATTTTATTCTTCTAATTTTTGGTTTTTCTTCTATAATTTCATCTGTTATAACTTGAACTTCAGCAGTATCTCCAGTTGTATCATGATGTTCAGTATCAAAATCAGATAACAATCTTTGCTTGAAAAATTCTTTATATCCCATTGCAACTATAATTACAATTATTATTGCAAAAGATAAAGCTTTCCATAATCCGCTATCCATAAGGATTATTGCAAACATACCAAATGTAGCACTTAATCCATACATAATTAATACAGCTTGTTTTTGTGTAAATCCTTTTTTAAGCATTTTATGATGTAAATGCTCTGCATCTGGTTGAATAATAGCTTTTAAAGATTTTCCATGAATTACTCTTCTTACTATTGAAGATAATGTATCAAAAATTGGTAATGCTAAAACAAAAAGCGGTGCAACAATTACTATCGCTGTATATGTTTTTGCTATACCTAAAATAGAAATTATTGATAAACAATATCCTAAAAAGTTTGAACCTGTATCTCCTATAAAAGTTTTTGCTGGATTAAAATTATAAGGTAAAAAGCCACATAGAGCTCCACCTAATGCAGTTATTAACACTATTGAAATTAATGGTGATGCATTTAATGCAAATATTATAAGTAATGACAAACAAGATATTAATGAAATACCTGTTGCCAAACCATCTAATCCATCAATTAAATTCATTGCATTTGTAATTCCAACAATCCAACAAATAGTTAAAGCTGGATAAAACCAACTTCCTAAATTATTTACATTTATAAATGGTATATCCAAATCATCAATTCTGATTCCAAATTTAAATACAACTAGTGCAGCAAGTACTTGTCCTGCCAATTTTACTAGTGCTGGTACTCCTTTTACGTCATCAATAAAGCAAACAATTCCAATTATAAGTGCACCTATACCAAATCCCATTAATTTTATTGCATAATTTTCTTGTCTTAAATCGATTTTATTTTCGATAGACATTACAATCAATAAATATAAAATTGATACAAAGAATCCAGCAAGTACTGCCAATCCCCCTAGTCTTGGCATAGTTACTTTATTAATTCTTCTTGCATCTTTTGGTGTATCTACTGCTCCTATTTTTTTTGCTAACTTTATTGTATGTGGCGTTGCCATAAAAGCGGTTAAAAACGCTATTAAAAAGGCTATCGCAATATCTCCCCACATAATAAGAACCCCTCTATTTCATATTTTCTTTTTCTATGTTTTCAATCATTTGTAATCTTTCACTATGTCTTCCAGCCATAAATTCAGCAGCAATCCATGTTCTTAAAATAACTATTGCTTGTGATACATTTATAAATCTTCCAGGAAGAGCAAGTATATTTGCATTATTATGTTCTTTTAGAAGTTTTGCAACATCTTCATTCCAACAAGATGCACATCTAATTCCTTTAAATTTATTTGCAACAATACTAACTCCGAAACCAGTTCCACAAACTAGAATTCCTTTTTCACATTCTTTTGTTTGTACTGCTTTTGCTACTTTTTCTGCAAATTCTGGATAATCACATCTTTCTTCATTATGTGTTCCAAAATCTTTATATTCAAGACCTATTTCATCTAAATATTTTTTGATTTCTTCTTTTAATTTATAACCGCCATGGTCTGATCCTAAAGCTATCATAAACTTCCTCCTTTGCATTTTCGCTTATATTTCAAGCTTTTCAAGACATAATAAGTACTATTTTACATTTTGCCCATAATATATCACAGAAATTCCAATAATACAAGATTATTCTAAACCTACATTGTGAATTTTGTGTGAATTTATGATTTTTATTTTAAAATTCTGCTCTATTTCTAACGAATATTTACTTTTTTTTATAAAATACTTGATTTTTAAAACCAATCATGTTAAAATGTTTGAAGTAAAATTTACTTTATGAACTAAGAGGAGGTGCAAATCAAGATGCCAAACATTAAATCAGCTATCAAAAGAGTTAGTGTAATTGAGAAAAAAACATTACAAAATAATATGGTAAAATCTGCTTACAAAACAGCTGTTAAAACATTTGAAGCTGCAGTAGCAGAAGGAGATAAATCAAAAGCAGAAGTAGCTTTCAAAGAAGCAATCAAAAAAGTAGATCAAGCTTGCACAAAAGGTGTTATCAAAGCTAACACAGCTTCTAGAAAAAAATCAAGTTTAGCTAAAAAATTAAATACAGTAAAATAATCGTAGTCATACGATTATTTTTTTTGCCCTTTTCCATATATTTCATTTGTTTTTACTTTTAAAAAATGCTACCATAAAATTAATCTAATTTAAGGAGTAATCAATATGGAAAACATTTATCAACTTTTAAATAATTTAACTTTAAAAAATAAAAAAGTTCAGAAATTAGTAAACATTCATTTATTAATTTCTTTTATTGTTTCTTTCTTAGGAATAATAATGTTATGGTTATATAATACATATTTTATTTCTATATATTTACTAAACATTAGTATTATTGTTTTTAGAACAGGTTTATTTATTGGTATTTCATCTATTATATATGGAATATTCTTTGAAAAATATTTAAATTGTTAAAATAAAAATCAATTCATTCTTATCATACAAAAAAAGGAAAAGAGTTTTACTCTTTTCCTTTTTTATTTATTAATAATTTTCAGCTTTTATTTCAAAGAATGATTGTGGGTGTTCGCAAACTGGGCACATAGCTGGTGCTTTTTTACCAACACAAATATGTCCACAATTTCTACATTTCCAAATTCTATCTCCATCTTTAGAGAATACTAATTCTCCTTCAACATTTTCTAATAATTTTTTGTATCTTTCTTCATGTTCTTTTTCTATTTTACCAACAGCTTCAAATAAATAAGCTATTCTATCAAATCCTTCTTCTTTAGCTTCTTTTGCCATTCTGTCATACATATCTGTCCATTCATAATTTTCTCCGTCAGCAGCATCTTTTAAGTTAACTGCAGTTGTTGGAATTCCACCATCATGTAATAATTTGAACCACATTTTAGCATGTTCTTTTTCATTGTCAGCTGTTTCTTGGAATATAGCTGCAATTTGTTCATATCCTTCTTTTTTAGCTTGGCTAGCATAATAAGTATATTTATTTCTAGCTTGTGATTCTCCTGCAAAAGCCTCCATTAAGTTTTTTTCTGTTTTTGTACCTTTTAATTCTGGCATGTTTCATTCCTCCTAAAATTTATTTTTTACAAGAATCGCAAATTCCTTCAAGTGCAATTCCTTCTTCAGAGATTTCTATCCCTGTTTGTTTTAACGCAATTTCTTTTAATTTTTCATATTCAAAACTATATTCGAAATCCACAATTTTACCGCATTTTGTGCATAAAACATGATTATGAACTTCTCTTATATAATCATACCTATCTGGTCCTACTTTCATAGAAATTTTATTAATGATTTTTTCTTCAACTAATAATGTTAAATTTCTATAAACTGTACTTCTGCTTACTCCTGGATCTTTTGCTTTTACTGTCATATATACTTCTTCAGCAGTAGGATGACTGTAAGAATCTTTAATTACTTTAATAATTTCTTCCCTTTGTCTTGAATAATTTTTCATAAAAATCTCCTATTGAAAATAGGAATTATTCCTAATTTTCAAAATTATTATATCACAATTTCATCATTTGACAATATTTTTTTGAAAAAAAATTAAAATTAATATCACATTAATATTATAATATCTTTTTAAATTTTTTAGACATAAAAAACAAAAAATCACAGCCATTTTTATGATACTGTGATTTATGTTTTGGAAAGTCCAAATTTAGCATGTCAGATACGTCTAAAAGCATTTAGCACTTCAAGTTTGTTTAGCACAGCTTCAAGCCGTTTTTTGGCTTCTTCAGTAATCGTAATTTCTTTGAGAGTTTGATTATATCTCCAGTTGACTCGTAATTTCAAAAAGACAAGTTCAATTCTTTCCCAGAAATGATCAAATTCATCAACTTCATATACAGATTGCATTGAATCAGCCCAGCTTTCAAGCTCTCCATACGAAATGTCTAGTGATTTTTCAGCACACTTAATGACTTCTCTCAGTTGAGTGATATGAATCCCGCGATTTTTTACCATATCTTCGTGAAGATATTTCATACGAGCTTCATACCGTTTTGCAAGCCTTAAAAACCCACGAGCAACACTCATAGTTTTCCCTCCCTTTCGGATGATAGAAAGATTATAGCATGGCTTGTCTAGAATTTCAATTAATATTCATATTTTAATCTTCTCTATTTTTCAAATAATTATTTATTTTTTTTACATCTTTAAATTGAATAATTGTTGAGATTATAGCAACAACTATTGTAATCATTATAATATTAAAATAATATATAGTTTCTACATTTTGAGGGATTGAGCAAAACTTTAACACACTTATTATTAATGGTATTAACACAATAACAACAAATAAAAATTTAAACATTTTCTTAAGATTCATTTCTTTAGCTTCTTCTGGTGATACAAATTTTTTAATATATTCTAAAATATAGTCATAAATTAAATAAAAAACTCCCACACCAATACATTGTTTTATTAAAACTTCAATATCTTGTAATACAGATATATCTTGCTTGTATGCATTAATTCCTGCCATAAAATATAACATTATATAACTAATTAACAATATCAGATTTCCTGTAGAAAAATTCATTATTAGCTTTTTCATTTTATCCATAATAGCACCTCCTATATTTTCAAAAATTCTTTTATTTTCTTTATATACCTTCTTGAAGCATATGTTACTTTTCCACTATAAAAATTAATTACTAAACTTCCATAAATTTTTAGTTCAATATTTTTAACTTTATCAAAATTTATAATTTCAGAATTGGAAATTCTTAAGAAATTTCTTTTAGGAAGCATTTCTTCAAGTTCATATATTCTTTTTCTAATTTCTAACGTTTCATTTTTTGTCTCTAAATATACTTTTCCCGTTAATGCATATATTTTCTCAATTTCTTCCAATTTCACTATAACTGTTTGCTCATTTTTTAAACAATTTATACCTTTTATATTTTCTTGTTTTAAAAACTCCACTGCTGCTTTTATATCTTCTGTAATTTGATTAGCATATATTACAGCATTTGGTTCTACATATTTTTCATCTATTTCAACATTTACTTTCATGTGCTTACCTCCTAATCTTATTATAAAATAAATAAAAAATTTTTTCATTAGTTTTATATAAATGGTATCTTTTTTCATATAAATGGTAAAAGAGCCACAATATATTGTGACTCTTTATTTTTACTATTTTATCTTCCACCTGGATTTTGTAAATTTGGATTTTCTCTTTGTTCTCTATCTCTTGATAATTTATCGCTGATTCTTTCAGCTTCTTTAGGAAATGCATTTTGTAAATCATCATTTACTTTATGTTGCATTTTTGCAAATTTACTTGTGTCTATTCCAAAGCCATTCATTTCTTTTAATACTTCTTCATATTCTAATATATCATACACCGGTTTACCATTTTCTAAGTGAAATGAGGTTGCATCAATATATTTACCATCTGCAGTTCTTCTATAAGACACAAATTTTCCTATTTGGGGTCCTTTTGATGCAATATAAGAAAAACTTAAAGGCTTATCTTGATCATCATACATGCAGTTTCCAATTTCAAATGAATCATCTTTTTCATATAAACTCATTGAAATAGACTCATATCTACCTTTACCAGTTTTATTAAATTTTTCTTTAGAAGCTTCATATTCTTCTCTTGTCATATCTTCTGGTTTTCTAAATTTTTTATTTTCAATTCCTAATTTTTGTAATTCTTGACTATATATAATTTTCTCTTCTTCTGACATATCCTTCATTTCAAGTTTTTGTATAATATTAGGATTTGAAAAATGCTCTTTTAATTTAATATGTTTTTTTAATTCCTCTGGAGGCATATTGGGATATCTTGAATAATTAGCCGATACAATATCTCCATGAACCTTTTTCAAAGAAACTGTTGCAAGGGTTCCATCTTCTTGCATTCTTGTTTCTGTATACTCACCATTATCTTGATCTTTGCTATCTATTTTTATCATTTTTGTAGGTGTTACAATTATATTCCCACTACCATCTAATTCTGCATAACATTTAAATGGCTCTCCACCAGTAGATATACCTTGATTTTGAGTTTCCTCTTTATATTTGTAAAAATCTTGTTGTGTTATTCCTTTAAAAAATATATCAATTTTTTTAGATATTTGTGGGTCTAATTGTTTATAATCAGGAATATTTCTATCTCTATCTACAGTTGATCTTACCCCTTCAACTCTTATTTTTTCATCAAATTCAGATCTTTGCATAGAAACAACTTGATCTTTTAATTCTTCAATTTGTTCTGGTTTATCTGAAGAAACTTCTTTTTTTCCAAATCTCACCATAACACTTTTTAAAATTTCTGATATACTTGGCATATTACACCTCCTAGAAATTAAATCCCTATCTTTATTTTACTACATTTTCTGCCAAAAATCAATTAAAAGCATCTCTATATTGGTGACGTTCTTTTTATATTACTTTTTCTAAAAATTTCTTTAATCTACTAGATTTTGGAATTTCAAAAATCTCTTCACTTGTACCTTGTTCAACTATTTTACCCTCATCCATAAAAATTACTTTACTACCTATTTCTTTAGCAAATTTCATTTCATGAGTCACTATTATCATGGTCATTCCATCATCAGCCAATTTTTTCATCAAATCTAAAACCTCTCCAACCATTTCTGGATCTAAAGCACTTGTAGGTTCATCGAAAAGCATTATTTTAGGTTCCATTGCTAATGCCCTTACAATTGCAACCCTTTGCTTTTCTCCTCCACTTAATTGATTTGGATATTTATCTATTTTGCTTAATAAATTTATTTTCTTTAATAATTTTTTTGCATCTTTTTCAGCTTCTTCTTTACTTTTTAATTTTAATGTTGTAGGTGCCAGCATTATATTTTCTTTTACAGTCATATTATTGAATAAATTAAAATTTTGAAAAACCATTCCTATATTTTTACGATATTCATCTAAATTTGTTTTCTCTGTTATCATATTACCTTCAAATACAATGTCTCCTGAATCCTTTGTTTCCAACAAATTCAAACATCTTAAAAATGTAGACTTTCCTGAACCTGATGGTCCTATTATAATAACTTTTTCTCCTTTTTCTACTTTTAAATTAATTCCTTTTAAAATTTCTTTACCATCAAAACTCTTAAATATTTTTTTAGTCTCTAACATTTTTAATCAAACTCCTTTCAAATAAATTAAGAATTTTTGTAAGACCAAGAACTATAATCCAATATATTAATGCAGCTATTATTAAAGGACCAAAATAGTCATATGTTCTTGAAGCAATTATATCTGAAGCTTTTGTTAAATCCATAACTCCTATATATCCTGCTACTGATGTTTCTTTTACTAAAGTTATAAACTCATTCCCAATAGCTGGTAATATATTTTTTATCGCTTGTGGCAGTATTACAAGTTTTAATGTTTGGAAATATCCAAGCCCAAGTGAACGTCCAGCTTCCATTTGTCCTTTGTCTATAGACTCAATTCCTGCTCTTATTATTTCTGATACATATGCACCTGAATTTATTCCAAAAGCTAAAGCTGCCACTAATATTAAATTAATATTTCTTACATCTCTAAAAGCAACATAATAAATTATCATTAACTGTAATAATACTGGTGTACCACGTATTATACTTACATATAATTTACAAAATTTAGATAAAATTTTAAATTTCTTAGTTTCTTTATTGTATGAATTAATAATTGCAATTATTGTTCCAATTATTGTCCCTATCAAAACTGAAATTATGCTTATCGCTATAGTATTTTTTATTCCATTTAAAATAAACTTATAACGTTCTTTTACAAATATTGCTTTATAAAAACTTTCAAAAATTTCTATTATCATTTTATTCTCCTAAAAATTTTATTGTGTATTCAGCAATTTTTCCATTATCCATTAATTCTTGTAAAACTTTATTTATATCTTCTAATAATTCTGTATTTCCTTTTTGTACAGCAATTCCATATTTGTCTGTTAATAATTCTTTATCTAATATTTTCAATTCTGAATTTTTGTTTACGATTTCTTGAGCAGGCAATGAATCTAATACAATAGCATCTACTTTATCTGCTTTTAAATCTTCTACAGCTAATAAATATTTTTTATGTTGTACAAGTTCTGTTTCTGGATATTCATCACTTAATACTAAATCTGCAACAGTTCCTAATTGAACTGCAACTTTTTTTCCTGTTAAGTCTTCTGGTTTTTCAATTTCACTACCTTCTTTTACAATAATAACTTGTTTTGAAACAGCATATTCTATTGAAAAATCAACCTCTTCTAATCTTTCTTCTGTGATAGATAAACCAGCAGCTGCAAAATCAGCTTTTCCTGTTTTTACTTCATTTATAATTGAATCAAAATCTGTATCTTTTATTTCTAATTCTTTTCCTGTTTTTTCTGCTATTACTTTAGCAATCTCTACGTCAACACCAACAATTTCTTCACCTTCATAAAATTCATATGGAGCAAACCCTGCTTCTGTTACCATTATTAATTTTTCTTTTTCAATTTCATTCTCACTATCTTCTTTTTTTCCAAATACTGCAAATAATACAACTATTGCAATAACTACTATTAAAATTCCTACTAATATATTTTTAAACTTTTTCATAACAATTCTCTCCTTTATTTATTATTTATTATTTATTTTAAGAGATTTGTCTTCGTTTCCCCCATCCACTATAGAAGAATTTTTTGTAATTTGAACTTTCTTTCATAATAATTCTCCTTTCTCTTCTTTATTAAATTATTGTATATTTTTACAAATAATTTTTATTAACAAAAAACACCTCTGGGAAATCCAGAGGTGCATAATTTTAGCACGGTACCACTCTAGTTGTTTATATACAAAATAAACCACTACTTTATGGACCATGAATTAATTATTATATCAAAAAACACCTCTGGAAAATCCAGAGGTGCTAAATTACAAACACGGTACCACTCTAGTTGATTATATATTAAATATATAAACCACTCTTACCTGTAACGTAGGTTTACGTATTATTATACTCTTACTTTAACTAAAGTTATTTCATTTCCAATAATCACTCATGAGGTCTTTTCATAATATCATCCACTACTAGACTCACACCAACTCTAGCTCGCTTTAGCTTCATAATAGTATTACTCTCTCAATCAAAGTTTTATTTATTGTTAATTATGATAACATAATATTTTTTTATTGTCAAATACTTTTTATTTTGATTTTATATTTTTATAAGTTGATCTTTAAGTATTTGTTGGTAAAACAGTTGTGTTTGAAGGTCCTTTTGCAACAACATCTTCCATCAAATTATTCCACGTATTTCTTCCAACTAATCCATCTGTAGTTAAACCTTTTGTTCTTTGATATTCTATAACTGCATCTCTTGTTCTTGCTCCAAACACTCCATCCAAACCACCTGTATTATATCCTAATGTTGTTAATCCATCTTGAAGTATACAAACATATATACCTCTACTTCCTTGTTTTACTAGAGGATACCCAAAAGCCACTTGTCTTTCATCAAAATGTACCCATCTTGGAGTAAGATTCGCTGGTTCTACATAATTCCATATACCAGAATTTATAGCTAAATTTCTCATTGCATTTCTTTCATTTGCATTTAAATTTTGTCCAACATCAAAAGCAACTCCAGCATAATGTTGTGAAAGATTACTATGTCCTCCTTCCCATGGTCTCTTAAAAGCAAATCCAACAAAAATTGGTCTACCATAAATATATCTAAAACTATTCCATGCTTGCATTGCTCGTCTATCTGTCCACAAAAGTCCAGAATTACTTGAACCTCTAAATTCTTTAACAGTTAATGTTCTATTTGAATTATAAGGCATTGCTTGATTTTCACCTCTAAAATAAGTTTCCATTCTATTTGTATTATTATTATAAACTAGAATTTTTGCCATAAAAAAGCTCCTTTCATATACAATAATTTATTGTTACTATATACTATGAAAATTTTTTCTTTTTGTTACCAAAAGCTATATATAATTGTCAAATTATGTCAAAAAACAAAAAAACATATTGTTTTTTTATTTTTTATAATATATTATTAATGTATATTATATTTGAGGAGGAAACTTATATGAACGAATTCAAAAAAATGTGGAAATATGGGTTTAAATTAAGTGGAAGATCTACAAGAAGAGACTTCTGGATGGCAGTATTATTTAATATGATATTTGCATTCATCGTTGGTTTGGTTGCAGGAATCATAAAATTACCTTTCTTATCAGTAGTTTATACTCTAGCAGCTTTAATTCCAGGATGGACACTTGGAGTTAGAAGACTTCATGATTCAAACAAAAGCGGATGGTGCTTACTATTATCATTAATTCCATTAGTTGGAGCTATTATTGTTTTAGTATTCTACTGCTTGCCATCAGTTGATGAAGGAAACAGATTTGGAGAAATTCTTGAATAATACATAAATTTAAAAACCACGATTCATTCGTGGTTTATTTTTTTACCTCTTCATATTTACCCCAAATATATATATTGATTTTTTATATATTTAACATATAATAATATTATTAAAATGTGAGGTTATAAAATGGAAAGTACAAAAGTATTTAATAAATTAAGTTATGAATTAAAAAATAAAATATACAAAAAATATAGTTTTAATTTAGATGAGATTCTAAAAGTTATAAGGCCTGCAATATTAAGCATTTATGGAAAACAATATTCTGCACTTATAACTCAAAAATTTAAACAATTACATTTAATAAATTTTTTTGAAAAATCCGATCTTTATACACATTTTTATAGTCATATAGATGAATTTAGACCAGTTGTCTTAGATTCAAAAAAAGACAATTCTGAAGAAGAAAATGATGAATTTCCTGACCTTGCAGAACTAGATTTACTTTTTGGAAATGATACATTCAAAATTGAAAAAATTTATGATCAAGACGTTCTTGATTATAATGATATAGCCTCAGAATATTCTTCAAATTTATATAACGATTATTTTCCTGGATATAATATAACTCCAATATCAGACGAAATGTACAACAAAAAAAGTCAAGA
This sequence comes from Candidatus Scatovivens sp., assembly GCA_045630665.1. Classification (GTDB taxonomy): domain Bacteria; phylum Bacillota; class Clostridia; order TANB77; family CAG-508; genus Scatovivens. The sequence continues at coordinate 4,506 of JAZQTI010000097.1, read as the reverse complement.
ATATGAATTAAATGCTAGTATGTATTCTTGTGCAAAAGAAGAATTATCTAAACTAAATCTTATACTAGATTCTGATTTTATTTATAATAATTTAAAAGATATTTTATTTTTAAATAATTCTGCATTAATTCACAATATAAATAATAAATTCGAAAAATCTGATATTTTAATAATAAATCCCATAAAATTTCGTGAATCTGATATTTTTCATCTTATTTGTAACATAATCACTTCTATAAATACTGATTTAATTGTAGATGAAAATCAAGTCTTCACATTTAATCGAGGTTTAACTGATACTTTTATAAAACACAATTTCAATTATGGTATAGAATATGAAAATAGAGATTGTAAATATTTAATAGATTTTATCAATCAAAGTTTATCATTTGAAGTAATAAATTATCTTCAAAATAACACTTTATCTATAATGGATTATGATACATTTCCTACATTCTCACCTTATCCAAATAATTCTTCTTCATATCATGCATTTTATAGTCATTATAAAAGATTAATTTTAGATTGTATTATAACTAAAGATACAACTGAACTTTTTAATAAAGTTGGCAAAGATAATTTCATTAAATTCATAGATGTTTCTTTTAGATATATTGAAGATTCAAGAAAAGCCTATTTAAGTAGTACTGAAATGTCAACAGATACCAATAATTATTTAAGTTCTCTTTATACAGAAAGAGAAAATCTACTAAAAGATATGATTAACTATGAAACAGATAGTAATAAATAAAAATAACACTTAAAAATTTTAAGTGTTATTTTTTATATTATATTTTTTATTTCCTTTTATTCTATATTATTTTATTTCAATTAATTCGTATTCTGATGTTCCAAGCCCCAGTTTTTCTCCATGTGTTATTTGTGATTCCCAATTTGTTTCTGGATGATTAATCACAAATCTATCTCCTCTTAATTTATCTAAATATGAGCTATCAAATTTCTTCATATTTTCACCTAAATTACTATTTTCAAATGCTGTTTGTTTATTTACTAAATCAGCACAAGCTTTGTCAAGAGCAACCATATCAAATGATGCAAGCATTCCAATATTTGGAACTATTGGGCTATCATTTTCAGCATGACAGTCACAATTTGGAGACACATCACATATTAAACTAATATGGAACTGTGGTTTATCTTTTACTACTGCTAATGCATATTCCGCCATTTTTTTGTTTAATATATCCCCAGCTTCATCATTTGGAGATTTTATTGCATCAAAATTGCATATTCCTATACATCTTCCACATCCAACACATTTTGAATGATCTAATTTTGCAATACCATTTTCATCATATGAAATTGCACTATGAGCACATATTTTTATACATTGCTTACACTTTTTACATTTATCTGGAAGTACTCTTGGTTTTCCACTACTATGCATTTCCATTTTTCCTGCACGAGATCCACATCCCATACCAATATTTTTAATTGCACCACCAAATCCTGTACATTCATGTCCTTTAAAATGATTTAATGAAATAACAATATCTGCATCCATTATAGCTCTTCCTATTTTGGCAGATTTAACATATTCTCCATCAATATCAACATAAACTTCGTCTGTTCCTTTTAAACCATCTGCAATAATAACATGACATCCTGTTGAAAATGGTGTAAATCCATTTAAATATGCAGCATCAATATGATCTAAAGCATTTTTTCTTCCACCAACATATAGCGTATTACAATCTGTTAAAAATGGTTTTCCTCCTAATTCTTTAACAACGTCTGCAACTGCTTTTGAATAATTTGGTCTTAAAAAAGCTAAATTTCCTGGTTCACCAAAATGTATTTTTATTGCTACATATTTATTATTAAAATCTATATTTTCTATTCCAGCTGTTTTAATTAATTTTTGTAATTTTTGAAGTAAATTATATCCTGGTCTTGCTCTAAAATCAGTAAAATAAACTTTTGACTTTTCCATAAACTTCTCCTTATTTTTTCTTCAATCTTATCATAGAAGAGTTTATTTGTCTATATTTTAATTATTTCAAAAAAATGAAATGAGGAGCCGCCATGGCTCCCCATTCAATTTTTACCCATCAACATTGTTTGCGAAAGTCTGAATCTGAGCGATGAGCTCATCATCATTCTTCTCTGTGTCAAACGGGTAGACACCGGCATCGGCTAAGATCTTGCAAGGGATTTTGATCATGGAAATTTGGTCCTTGCTAGGCTCCAGACCTTTCAGTTTATTCAACGTCAAATCAGATGCAAAAGCCAATACCTTTCGGATATTTTCGGAAATTTGCTGTACACTAACATTCATATCGTCTCTTCCTTTCCAAAAAAATACAAGATTGTATTATTACAAATTTAATTATACCATAAAAAAAGCAAAAAGTAAAGTTATGTAACCTTACTCTTTGCTGTATCTGATTTCTTAAAACCCTCTAAACTCATCTCTAAAGTCTTCAAATGATATGTCGTCATCATCATGTTCTAAATTTTTACTAACTTTAAAATCACTTGTATTTTTATCACTATTATCTTTTATGCTTTTCATTTCTTTTGAATTTCTTACTAATGAATATGGACAATCATCAATATCTTTTAATATTTTTAAGAAAGCATCTGTCATTTCTTTCCTGATATCTAATGTTGCTGTATCATGTGAATCTATTTGTTTTTGTGTTAATAATCTACCTTCATATATTGGTTCTAACCCAAACCTTTTTGCAAAATCTACCAAACCTAATAAAGATGTTAGTGCATGATTGTGTCGTCTTCTTCTATCATGATCTAGTTCATTTAGCATTTGTCTTGTTCCACGCGAAAAATCACCATTTGTTATTTTAGAAAGATATGCCTGTTCAACTCTTATATTTCTATAATCTAACAATGCATTTATTCTTCCTGGAGTTACAAGATCTGGTTCATAATCTGGAGCATTAACATCTATCCCATCTTCTATATCAAATTCTCTTGCAATTTCTGCATCTTTTTCTAAATATTTCATTAATAATTCAACTGTTTTATTTTGTTTTACTGTTGGTGTTTTAGATACTTTATATCTTTCATCAAATGTTGTCATACTAAATCCTCCTTTGTAAAAAAATGTATAAAATCCACAACTTTATTATACCATTTTATAGTTTTAAAGTCAATTTTCGCTACTTTATAAACAATTTTAAAAGGAATTACAAACAAAAAATCCACAAACATATTACAATTTGTGGATTTTATTTGACTTATTTTATATAAAAATATTATTTATTTAATTCGTCTAAAAACATTTTATTTAACATTTGAGGATTTGCTTTTCCTCTTGTTTCTTTCATTGCTTGTCCAACTAAGAATCCTAATGCTCTATCTTTTCCAGCTTTATAATCAGCTATAGATTGAGGATTGTTTTCCAATATTTTCATTACAACTTCTTTAATTGCACCTTCATCAGAAATTTGTACCCAACCTTTTTCTTCAATTATTTTGCTTGGCATTTTTACTTCATTAAATAATTCTTCTAAAACTTTTTTTGCTATTGCTGAACTTATAGTTCCTTTATCTATTAAAGTTACAAGTTCTCCAAGTTCTTTTCCAGTGAATTTTAAATCTTCTGGTTCTTCTTCTCTTTCATTTAAAATTCTAGCAATATCAGACATTATTAAATTTCCAACTGTTTTTGGATTATTGCATACTTTTATTGAATCTTCAAATAATATTGAATAATATTTTGATCCAGTTACGAAATTAGCAGCTTTTTCTGTTAATTCATAATCTTCAATATATCTTTTTCTTCTACTTTCTGGAAGTTCCGGCAAAGATTTTCTTATATTTTCAATATATTCATCAGATACTTTTAAAGCAACTAAATCTGGTTCTGGGAAATATCTATAATCTTGAGCATCTTCTTTATCTCTCATTGAGAATGTCCTTCCTGATACATCATCCCATCTTAATGTTTCTTGAGTAATTTTATTTCCAGCTTCGATTTCTTCAATTTGTCTACCTGCTTCATAATCTATTGCTCTTACAATACTTCTGAAAGAGTTCATGTTTTTCATTTCTGTTCTTGTCCCAAACTCAGTAGCGCCTTTTTTTCTAACAGATACGTTTACGTCAGCTCTTAAAGAACCTTCTTGCATTTTGCAATCTGAAATTTCTATATATTCAAAAATTGATTTTAATTTTCTCATATAGCTTTCTACTTCTTTTGCACTTCTCATATCTGGTTTTGAAACAACTTCTATTAATGGAACTCCAGCTCTATTTAAATCTACAAAGCTTCCTCTTCCATATTCATCATGATTTAATTTTCCAGCATCTTCTTCTATATGAATTCTTTCAATTCTAATTTCTTTTTCTCCATCTTCTGTTTCGATAGTTACATGCCCATCATAACATAGTGGTTTATCGAATTGAGAAATTTGATATGATTTTGGATTATCTGGATAAAAATAATTTTTTCTATCATTTTTACTATTTTTTTCTATACTACAATTTGTAGCTAATCCTGCTTTTACTGCATATTCAACA
>JAZQTI010000096.1:0-1949 GCA_045630665.1 Candidatus Scatovivens sp. | reverse complement strand
TCTTTATATTTAATTTTCAATAAATTTATATAAAAAATAAAAAAGAGCTATTTTCTCTAATAGCTCTTTTAAAAATTATTTATTATTTAAAATTAATTTCATTTCTTCTTGTCTTTTTACTTTTTTGGTTGTAGTTTTAATTAATTCTTTATCTGTTAAAATCATATTTTGTATATATTTATATCTTGGGAATGATTTATTAATTTCTTTTATTTGTTCCCAAAGAATTTTATGAAGTTCTTCTTCTGTTTTTCCTGGATATTTATTTTCAGCAACTTCTTTATTGTATACAATTTTTACTGATAGTTTAACATCATTTTTGTCTTCTTCTGATGGAAGACCAAATACCATTGATTCTTCAACTAAATCTAATCTATTTACTAATGTTTCAAGTTCTTCTGGAAATACTTTTTTACCATTAGCTAAAACTATCATATTTTTATTTCTACCAGTTATATGAAGACAACCCTTTACATCAAAATATCCTAAATCTCCTGTATAGAACCATCCATCTTTTAGAACTTCTGCTGTTTGTTCAGGCATTTCATAATATCCAAGCATTACACATGGACCTTTTGCTCTAATTTCGCCGATACCTTGTTCATCTTTATCAACAATTTCAACTTCAAAACTTGGCATTGGAACACCACATGTTCCATTTCTTTTTAGTTTTGCATTTTCAGCACAAACAACAGGAGATGTTTCTGAAAGCCCATATCCTTGAAGTGTTGTTATACCAAAGTTATCAAATGCTTGTAATATTTTTGGATCAGCAGGTGCTCCACCAATTATTACTAATCTTAAAGCTCCACCTAAACCATCAATAACAGCTTTGTATATTTTTCTTCTAACATCAATTCCTAATTTTAATAAAAAGTTAGTAACTGGTGTTGCAATTTTAATTAATTTTGTTTTTCCTTGTTTTTCAATTTCTTTCATAACTGCTTTATGAATCGATTCCATTAAAAGAGGAACTCCAACAAACATAGTTACTTTATATTCAACTAAGTTTTGTTTTACATATCTTAATCCATCAGCAAATACTATTTTTACACCGCATGCTAATGTATAAGCCATACATGTTGAACCAAATATATGGTGAAATGGCAATAAAGCAATACTAACATCTGTTGAATTTATGTCTTCCATTGATTGTAAATCATGTACATTAGTTGCTACATTTCTATGTGATAACATAACTGCTTTAGATTGAGCAGTTGTTCCTGATGTAAATAATAATATTGCCATAGCATCATTATCTATTTCTGCATTTATGTAATTATTATTAGCATTTTCTAATTCTTTTTCACCAATTTTTAATAATTCTGGAATACTTGAAAAACCTTCTTTAGAACTCATACAAACAAATTCTTTTAAAGATGTTTTTTCTGCATGTTTTATTTTTGTAATATCTTCTGTTAATTTTTCATCAAAAATTATAGCATCTGCTTTGCTTCTAATTAAAGATCTTTCAAGTTCATCATATTGTAAGTCTTTATCAAGTGGAACTGAAACAATTCCACCAAGTAAATTTGATATATGAGCCAAAGCCCATTCATATCTATTTTTTCCAATAATAGCTATTCTTTTTCCTTTTAATCCTAATTTATAAAGGGCTGTACCTAATTTATTAATATCTTCTAAAAATCTTTTATAGGTAACATTTTCATATTCTACTTCTTTTCCATTTTGATGTTTAATAACAAATGCAATATTTTCACTATAATTTTTTACTGCATTATAAATAACTTCTTTCATGTTATGAACTTCTGGAACATTAAAAATTCTTTCTGCTTTCATATATTTTCTTCCTTTCATCAAAAATATATCTATAATATATTTCATGGTGATTATATTATACAAAATAATTTTTGTAAATATTAGACTGAGTGGACAAAACTAATTATTTTTATATTGTTATTTACTAAATCTAGTTTTTATTACTAGAT
>JAZQTI010000095.1:0-4708 GCA_045630665.1 Candidatus Scatovivens sp. | reverse complement strand
ATCATTTGGTTTTAATTTCTCACTATCAAGCCACATTCCTTCCATTAATAGTGGGAATTGTTTTGCAATTGCAGTTCCTTGGAATTCATATCTCTCATATAATTGTTGTGCAGCTATAGTAGTATATTTTTCAAGTTCATTCATAAAAATTCTTTTTGCTGCTTTTTTATATAAGTCTGTCATGTTATCTTTACTTCCAATACCAAGTTCAAATTTTTTACCAATTTTATCTTGCGCTTTTAATGCTGACTCAATAGCAATTTTTGGTAAATTAATAGTTGTAAAAGATAAGTTTCCTCTTCCTATTGATGTTTTTTCACCGTGTCTATTTTCAAACACTCTTGTTCTACATCCCATTGTAGCACATTCATAATACCATCTTTTTGGGTCATTTTCATTCCATTTATCATTATAATTATATGTTGCATCTAGATTTATATAATTTGGAAAAAATCTTTTTGCAGCAACTTTACATGAAAATTGATATAAATCATAATTTCTATCTTCAGGTAAATAATTTATACCTCTCTTTTTCTTCCAAATTTGAATTGGGAAAATTGCAGTTTCACCATTTCCAACACCTTCATATGTTGATTGTAATAGTTCTCTTATAATACATCTTCCTTCCGGTGTTGTATCAGTTCCATAATTTATTGAACTAAATACAACTTGGTTTCCACCTCTTGAATGTATTGTATTCATATTATGAATAAATGCTTCCATAGATTGATGAACTCTATCTACCGTTCTATTTATTGCAACTTGAATTATTCTATCTTTTCCTTTTAATCCTTTTAAATCTTTTTTTACATAATCTTTAACTTCATATTCACAAAGTTTTGTTACATCTTCATTTAAAACTTCGCCTTGTTTTTTCATTTCTTCAACAAAAGTTTTTCTAACATAAGGTGCAAGGAAATAATCAAAAGCAGGTATAGCTTGTCCACCATGCATTTCATTTTGAATAGTTTCCATTGAAATACATCCTAATATACTTGCTGTTTCTATTCTTTTTGCAGGTCTTGAAGAACCATGTCCGGCTCTAAAACCTTCTTCTAAAATTCTATCTAAAGGATGTTGCAAACATGTTAATGATTTTGTTGGATAATAATCTTTATCATGAACATGAACATATCCTAAATTTACAGCTTCTCTAACTTCTCTAGAAAGTAAGAAATCATCAACAAATGGCTTTGTTGTTTCTGAAGCAAATTTCATCATCATTCCAGCTGGAGTATCTGCATTCATATTAGCATTTTCTCTTGTTATATCATTTGCTTTAGCGCTTATTATATCTATAAACATTTCTCTTGTTTTTGATTTTCTAGCAACATCTCTATTATATCTATATGTTATATAGCTTTGAGCAACTTCTTTTCTACTAGATCCCATTAATTTTTTCTCAACAGCATCTTGAATTTCATAAACACTAACTTGAGTTTGATTCTCAAATTGCTTTTCTACACTATCAGCTATTTTATTAGCTAAGTCTAAATCTATTCCTTCAATTGTATGAGACATCGCTTTTGATATCGCATCTACAATTCTTTCTCTTTTGAACTCCATTAATCTTCCATCTCTTTTGATTACTTGCATTGCCATTTTCCTCCGTTCACTTTTTTCTTTATTGTATTCCATAAGTCAAATAAAAAATGTTGCCATAGCAACTTTTTAAACTTTTTTTGTTTTAATTATCAAAAACTCTTTATTTTTCAATATTTATCACTTTTATTAAATTTATATTACATATTTTTTCCAGTGTTTTAAATGCTTTTTAAGAAGTTTTTATTTTTATTTTGTTGCTATAGCAACTATTTTGTGATATATTAATTTCGGTGATTATATGAGAAGGAATTTTGATATTGAAAACTTTTTATTTAAATTACAAAAAAACTGTAAATTATGCACTTTAAAAGATTTCGAAGCTAATGAAGTTATAACAACTTTTTTACTTAGAAGAAATCAATTTTGTATTTTATTAGAAGGTGAAGCTCAATTAGTTACTTATGATAAAGATGGAAATAAAAAAATTATATATTATTATAGAAAAAATGATATTTTTGGAGAAGCCTCTTTCAAAATATATGTAGATAGAGAATTGTTTGTTATTGCAAAAACCAATTGCAAGGTATTATTCTATCCATATGATTTAGCTGAAAAATGTACAGATACATCTTGTACTGCTCATACTGAAATTTTAAAGAATTTACCTGATCTTATTTTACATAGTATTGCAGAACAAAATTTTAGAATGCTTTTATTAACATATAAAAGTGTTAGAGACAAACTTCTTGTTTACTTTAACACCTTATCTATAGAAAATAATAGTAAAAGCTTTAATTTGCCATTTTCTTTAACAGACTTAGCAGACTACTTAATGATAGATCGTTCAGCAATGATGAGAGAATTAAAACGAATGGTTGATGAAAATATAATAAAGAAAAATAAAAATAAAATAACCTTGTTATAACAAGGTTATTTTTATTTATTCGTATTTTTGATAAAAAGAAAACCTAGAACTCGAAAGCTCTAGGTTTGGTGCGGTAGAGAGGACTTGAACCCCCACGGTCTCCCACTAGATCCTAAGTCTAGCGCGTCTGCCAGTTCCGCCACTACCGCGTTTGTCATCAACTGACAATAAATATATTAACACAAATTCATTCATATTGTCAATATAAAATTTTATTTTTTTCTTTATAATAAAAAGGTACTGTTTATTGAACCTTTTCATTAAAATATTTCATAAAACGTTTTAAATGTGTATCCTTCGTCTTTAAACATTTGAATTACATCTGGAAGCGATTCAACTGTTTGTGGTTTATCATTTGAATCATGCATTAAAAGCACTATACTAGATCTACCTTCCTTTGTTTCAATTACTTCTTGTATACATTCTTCTTTTGTTTCATTTCCCTCTGCATCACCTGTTAAACAATTCCAATTTGTAAATGCGACACCATAATTCTTAAAATGTTCTCTTGCTTCAGCTTTTATATCTTCATATTTACCGCCACTTGAACCACCAGGAAATCTGAATAGATATGAATTATAATTTTGATTATTTAATGCATTTCTTATAGAGTTTTCGCATTCAACATATTCTTGAAAAACAGTATCTTTGTTTTCATATATTTTTGAATATTGATGTGAATATCCGTGGTTTGCTATATAATGACCTTCATCAAATGTTCGTTTTAATATATCAGGATATAAATCCACTCTTGCACCTAACACAAAAAATGTTGCTTTTACGTCATGTTCTTTTAATATATCTAATATCTGTGGTGTTATGTCTTTTGAAGGTCCATCATCAAATGTTAAATATACTTGCTTTTCTTCTTGAAAATAAATATCTCTAACTTCATTATATCCATTTTCATTAAATACTGGAATAAATTTAGTTTTTAAATTTTCTATATTATGATTTGGAATCTGTGAGTGTTTTCCATTATATGTCTCTGCATTCTTTTCGCTTTTTGCAAAAACTGTAATTTTCTTTCCTTCTGTTTTATTTTCTTCAATTTTTATCTCTTCTTTATTTTCATCTTGTACCGCAATTTCTTCAGTATTAATAACTTCTTGGCCATTTTCTCCAATTGAATATACATTGGTATCTGTGTCGTTTTTATTTGAAAAAGAATATATACCAAAACCAATAAAAAAAACGCATACTAAAACACATACTATTATTAGTACTATTTTTTTAATATTTAGTTTATTCTTTTTTGCAAGACCAAACTCGTTATAAACGTAGTCTTCCATTCCATACAACATATTTCGACACTCCTTGCTCTCATTATATAGTATTTTGTCAAAATTTCAAGTATTAATTATCCTATATTCATCTATTTCTCTTATTTTTTCTATCTTTTTTAGTAATTTTGCTTATTTTTTTTGCTCTTTCTTTTTGTTTTTCAATAGGTAACCATCCAAATTCTGTACAAACCTCTTCACCATATTTAGTAGTATTTTCTTTTCTATTTTCCATAAATATCTCCTTACATAAATTTTATATATTTTACCCGTATCTTTTTATATTTATTTTCCATTTTTTTCATTACAAAAAAGAAGACTTATACTTCCTTGTATAAGTCTTCTATATATTTAAAATTTATTAGTTATTTTCTGAACCATTTATTTTTAATAATTTGAAAATTTCAACTATTACTAATGGTGCAAATACTAAACAAATTACTTCAACAAATTTTTCTGGATAAGCAAATAAACTTGTTATACTGAATATTTCTTGTAAGAATGGTACTAATAATACAATTAACATTAAACCAGCTGAGGCTCCAATTGCTAATAATAACATTTTATTATTAAATGGATTTGAGCTAAATATTGATTTTTTGTTATCTCTTACATTAAATACGTGTACTAATTCAGAAAGGGCTAATGTAGCAAATGCCATTGTTTGACCAATATGAATTTTCTCTTCTGGTGTTACACCTTCTGTAGCTAAACCAAGTATAAATGCAGTTAATGTTAAGCATCCTACCATTAAACCTTGGTATAATACTCTCCATGTCATTCCTTTTGTAAATATACCTTTTGTTTTTAATGGTTTTCTATTCATAATTCCTTTTTGTGCTGGATCTACTGCTAATGCTAATGCTGGTAATGAGTCAGTTACTAAGTTAATCCATAATATTTGAACTGGTAATAATGGTTCTAATGCACTAATTAATGAATCTGGTATTCCAAA
>JAZQTI010000094.1:0-2958 GCA_045630665.1 Candidatus Scatovivens sp. | reverse complement strand
TCCTTGGCTCACAGAACGACATGGCTACGATCCGACTTTACCACCAAACCCTTCAGAACTATTAGTTTCTCCAAAAATGCAAGGAATTATAGAAACCCTAAAGAAAACATTTGATATTATAATATTTGATGCTCCACCATGTTTGGTTGTAGCAGATGCTTTAATATTAGCAAGATTAGTTGATTTTTCTATAATAGTATCTGCACAAAATATTACAAAAATGGATAGTTTAAAAAGAGCAAAACAAGCTATTGAAAATGTTGGTGGAAAAATAGCTGGAGTTGTTTTAAACAAAGTACAAATTAACTCAAAAGCTTATGAAACATCTTATTATTATGGAGAAAAAATATCTAGTTCAAAGCCTAGACAAAGAAGATAAAAGAAAAGGATGATAGTAATATGATTGATTTTCACTCACATATATTACCTGGAATAGATGATGGTTCAAAATCATATGAAGAAACTTTAAAAATGCTTGAAGAAGCACATAATGTAGGGTTTGAAAAAATAATTTCTACATCACATTATGCAATTAATTGCTTTGAGGCACCAGAATATAAAAGAAAAGAATTAGTTGAAGAATTAAATTTACAGGAAAATTTACCTCATATCTATTTAGGAAGCGAAATATTTTTAACATATAACATAATAGATTTATTAAAAGAATATAAAGCATCTACAATAAATGGTACAAATTATATTTTAATAGAATTACCTTTAAAAAATCAATTTAATGATTTAAAAGGAATGATAACAAGGATAAAAGAAAATGGATATTATCCAATTTTAGCTCATCCAGAACGTTATTTACCAATTCAAAAGAATTTTAATATGTTATATGAGCTTCAAGATATGGGAGTTGTTTTTCAATCAAATTATGGAAGTATTTTAGGTAATTATGGATTTGCTGCACAACAAACAATGAAAAAAATGTTAAAAAAAGATTTAATAACCTTTTTAGGTACAGATTCTCACAAACAAGAATCAATTTATATGCAAATACCAAAAGCCATTTCAAAAATTTCAAAATACTTATCAAATGAAAGATTATATGAATTAACAACAAGTAATGCAGAAAAAATTTTAGAAGGTGAAAGCTTATAAAGTAACATAAGATTGACTTTTTTATAGTTTTTTGTTAAAATTAGAATAGAGTTAAAAATCGGAGGTGATTATATGGCACAAGAATGTCAATATTGCTATTACTGGAAAGGTGATCATACTACAACAAAAGCTGACTGTGATAAAACAGGAAGATATAAAAAATATAATGATGATTGCGATTGTGGTAGATTTTCAAAAAAATAGAATAAAAATAAAAGAGTACTCTTTTTTAAGAGTACTTTTTTATTGAAAGAATTTATATGATATGATATAATACAAAACAGTAAATTTTAAATTTAAAATTACTATTACAAAATCAAAAAGAGGTAAGCCGATGGGGATTATCGTACAAAAATTTGGAGGAAGTTCTGTTGCTAATGTAGAAAAATTAGAATTAGTTGCAGGACACATTATTAAAGAAGTAGAGAAAGGAAACAAAGTTGTGGTTGTTGTTTCTGCACAAGGAAAAACCACAGACAAATTAATTTCAGAAGAAGCTGAAATTACAGAAAACCCAGATAAAAGAGAACACGAAGTTCTTGTTACAACAGGAGAACAAATTACAATATCAAAACTTGCAATGTTATTAATTGATAAAAATTACAAAGCAGTTTCTTTAACAGGATGGCAAATTCCAATAATAACAAATAGCGAATTTACAAATGCAAGAATAAGATATATTCATAATGAAACAATTGAAAACTATTTAAATTCAGGAAACATAGTTGTAGTTGCTGGTTTTCAAGGTGTTGATGAAAATGGAAATATAACAACATTAGGTAGAGGTGGTTCGGATACAACTGCTGTAGCACTAGCTGCAAGTTTAGGGGCCGAAAGATGTGATATATTTACTGATGTTGATGGAATTTTTACAACAGATCCTAGAATAGTTGAAAAAGTAAAAAAATTAAATACAACATCTTATGATGAAATGCTAGAAATGGCAAGTATGGGAGCTAAAGTGCTTCATAATAGATGTGTAGAAATAGGAAAAAAATACAAAGTTCCGATATATGTAAAATCAACATTTGAAAAAGAATCTATAGGAACATTAGTAAACAAAAAGAATTTAGAAGACCTTGTAATAAATGGTGTTACAAAAGATGATTATATTTCAAGAATTACAATAGTTGGACTAGAAAATAAAATTGGAAAAACTTACGAATTATTTAAAGTTTTATCGAAACATTCAATAAACGTTGATGTAATTTCTCAATCATTTGGAGAAACAGTTTCAAAAGAATTAGCATTTACTGTAACAATGAAAGATTTGAGAAAAACATTAGAAGTATTAGAACAAAATAAAACAACTTTAGGAATACAAGAAATATTGCATAGTGAAAATTTATCAAAAGTAACAATTATAGGTGTTGGTATTGCTAATAAACCAGGCGTAGCAGCAGATATGTTTGAAGCTTTATACGAAAACAACATAAATATGCATATGATTAGTACATCTGAAATTAAAATTTCTGTTTTAGTAAATTCTAATGATTCTGATTTAGCTGTAAGAGCAATACACATAAAGTTTTTTGGAGAATAATATTTTAGCAAATATATTTAATTTAATTAGATATATTTGCTTTTTTATTTTTAAAGTTCTATTATTATTAACCTTTGAATAAATATATTTATATATTTAAATTGAAAGGAGAAAATAGATATGGAAGAAAATAAAAAAATTAATTCTTTTCAAAATATTGTATTAGAAAATAGAGAAAAACTAACTCTTACTGGTATCTTAGATATATACAGTTTTGATGATCAAATTATAATAATTGAAACTGAACTTGGACTTCTAACAATAAAAGGTGATAATTTAAAAATTTCAAAATTAAGTTTAGATACATCTGA
>JAZQTI010000093.1:0-6512 GCA_045630665.1 Candidatus Scatovivens sp. | reverse complement strand
AACATTAATAGAAAAAGAAAATGTTAATGAATGTAATTATCCAATAATTTCGGATGAGTATTTTAGTGAATTTGGAATAACATCAAAAGAATTTGAAATAATTCCAATAAAATATTCAGAAGAAAATAAATGTTATGTTACAACAAATACCAATGACGCTGATTGGTTTAATTATTCAGTAAAAAGATGGGCTAAAGTTATTATATTTTCGAAAAAAAATGATAGAGAACTTCGAAAATTATTTATAGACAATAAAGGTAATATAAATTTTGAAGTAGAATACGAAAATGAAAAAATAAATTTAGGAAATTATATCTATGTATGGATACCAAATTTTTCAATAAAAGATGATATTACATACTTTAGATATGGAACGAGTAAAAAAATAATTAAAATGGATTTTAGTTATACAAATGGAAAATATTTGTATTCAAATAAAATAGGTGAAGAAATAAAAGATATTTCAAAAGATTGTTCTTTTGACGGAATATATGGTGTTTGGAAAAAATATGGACAACATGATGACATATATTATAGTAATTTTAATGAAACTAAATATGCACCAATAAATATGTATTAATAAAGGGAGGAGGTTTCTATATGACTAATTTCATTTGCAAAGTAATGACACCACAAGGTCAAATTGTAAAAGTAAAATTAAAAGATAATGATAAAATTTCTGTTATGAAGAAATTAAAGAAAAATGGAATGACACCGATTAGTATAGAAACTTCTGCTGTTTCATTTAAAGAAAGAAGAAAAATTACTGCAACAATTTATTCAAGAAAGAAAAGAAAATTTGATATTAAAAATTCTTTCATAGATAAAGAATTGTTTAAAAAGGTGTCAATTAATGAAGTAAGAGAATTTACAGAAGATTTATTAACATTAAAAAAATCAAATTTCACTGATAAACATGCTTTAATGACTATATTAAATAAAACTGATAATGAATATTTTAGAGAAATAATAAAAGCAATATTAGATGGTGTAGAAGATGGAAAATACATATATAAAACAATGAAAGAATACAAAAAAGTATTTCCAGTAATTTATAGAAATTTAATAAAAACTGGAGAACTTACAAATTCGTTAGAAGAATCTTTAGGATATGCAATAACTTATCTAGAAGATGAAGGAAAATTAAGACATAAAGTAAGAACGGTTTTATTTCCAAATATTTATACATTTATTGGAATAATTTTTCTACTATTTTTTTCAATAGCAGTTGTAATTCCAAACCTACAAACGGTATTTCAAGGTTATGGAATAAATATGGCTCTTCCAAGCATTTTATTGTTATTTAGTAAATTAATAAGAATTGTATTTAAATACTGGTATTTAATGTTTGTTATAGCTGCAATTTTTATTGGTTTATTTATAAAATTTGTAAGTACAGATAGTGGAAGATATAAATTTGATCATTTTAGATATAATAATTTCCTTTTAGGAAAATTAGCATTTATATTAGACTTTTCAAGAGTTATTAGAAGTATATTTTTAAACTTGAAAAATAAAATGAGACTTGAAGATGCTTTAGAAATAAGTAAAAATATTACTAAAAATACATGTATGATTAGTATTATAGAAAAATCAATTAATAATTTATATATAGGAAAAAAATGGTATGATTCTTTTGAAGATGAAAAGATGATAAATCCTATAATTTTAGAATTGTTAAAAAAAGGTACAAAGGCAAAGTCACTTCACACAATAGATACAGCAATTCAATACATAGATAAAGAGATTGAAAAAGAATTAGATAGAGTATTAAGATTACTTCCAGAAATCTCATATATATTAGTTGGAATCGTATTATTAATATTTGTTATTACAATACTAATACCTTGCATGCAAATATATTTAGGAGGATTTTTATTTATATAAAGGAGGATAAAAAATGAAAATAGGAATCGATGTTGGAGGAAGTCACATAGGAGTTGGTTTGATTAATGGACAAGAATTAATTGAAACTGTTGATCAATTTTTTACCGAAGAAGATAAAAAAGATATCGAAAACTCTATAGTTAGAAAAATTAATGAACTAATTGATGAATTACTATTAAAAACAAATACGACTTTGGATTCTATTGAAAGTATTGGAGTCGCAGCACCAGGAACTATTTCAGAAGGAAAAATAACATCTTGGAATTTAGGATTAAAAGAATTTGATTTAAGAGCAAAATTAATAGAAAAATATAATTTACCAACAAGAGTAAGAAATGATGGGAAATGTGCAGCATTAATGGAGAAAAAATATGGTGCAATGAAAGATTATGATGACTGTGTTTTTGTAAATGTAGGTACTGGAGTTGGTGGAGCAGCTTTTTTAGGTGGGAAATTACTAGAACCAAAAAGAGTTTCAGGATTTGAATTTGGACATATGACTTTAGTAAAAGATGGTATACAATGTACATGTGGAAAAAAAGGATGTTTTGAAAGATATGCTTCAATTAAATCTTTAAAATTAAGAATTGCTAAAACATTAAATTTAGATTCAACAGATATGTCAGGACAATATATGAGGGAAGAATTAATGGTTAAATATCGTGATGAAGTTCAAGGTGATGTTGATGATTTTATAAATTATTTAAGAATAGGAATTTGCAATTTAATTGATATATTTGAACCGGAAGTAGTTTGCTTTGGTGGAAGTTTTTCTTATTATGAAGGGCATCCTGTATTAAATAAATTAATTGAAGAAATTAATAAACCAGATATGACATTTAATGAAAATCATAAACCTAAAATAGTTACTGCTCAATATAAAAATGATGCGGGAATAATTGGTGCAACAATAGATAATTAAAAGAGTATAAGCTAAATAATTTTTTTATTATTTAGCTTAAATTTTATAAATGGAGAAAAAATATATGAGTTTAAAAAAAGTAAATGAATTTTTGGGAAATTCTTTATTAGCAATAGGAATTTTAAAAATCTTATTAATGATTTTTGTTTTTATACAATCTGGAAATGCAGCAGTATCAATGGTTACTGGTGGAGAGGCAAAATTGTTTGATGTTTCATTTTTAGGTGATTTTGTAGGTGTTCTTCAAATAGTTGTTGCTGTATGTTCTGTTGTTATGATTTTTGTAAATATAAAAAAATATCCAGAAGTTATTATGGGATATTTAATTGGAATTTTAGCAGTAATTCTTGAAATTATATTACCAGCAATTATATTTTTTATATATGGATTTATAGAAGGGATAATATATATAAAGGCAGGTAATGTTGTAAGAAATAAGGAATTTAAGTTATTTAGTATAGAAACTGATTCAAGTGAAAAGATTGAAAATACAGAATGGTTTTATGGGGATAAAGATAAGTAAATTTAATGATATTATTAATAAACGCGAATGGCTAAGGACTGCGACTAAATTGACTTTATTGACATAATATGCTATAATGATATGTGTGGTAATTTAGCACAGCTGTCCACAGTCGTACAAAAATATTCTTAAGAAACAACAATGGAGGGAACTACAAATGGCAATGGAAAGAATTATGAACCTGGAGAAACTCGTAAATCAGATGAAGTCTAACTTCAAGAGCTTTCAGAATGAGAAGGGCCAGCTTCGCGTTTATGTGAAGCCTTACACCCAGGAGATCAAGGACGATCTGGAGATGTATCGCACCATGGCATATGCCAAAGAGCGAATGATCGTGACTGAAATCAACGGAACCTATATGTTGACCTCTGTTAAGAGTGTCGAGACCTATGCGGACTTCCTGAAGATGATGCACGAGGAGCTCTATCTGTGGTGGTCCAAGGTGAGACAGTATCTGGGAAATTCCCAGGATGTGGTGATGGAGCTCAGTGAAGAGCACGGCAGCGTTTGCAAAGTTCGAGCCCTTTGGGGTAAAAACAACATCGGTATGCCGGTCGAAACTGATGACTTCTTCAAGAACTACTATCCGACTCGGGTTTCCAAAGACTACATCGAGCCTTCTCAGGCACCTGAATTTGTCCAGGGCGCGGCGTAAACACAGCAAAAACGGCTAACGGAAAAGATTAAATAGTTTTATATTAACCCGGCCGAATAGAACCTGCTCTGCTACAGAGCAGGTTCTTCATTTTATTTAACATAATTTTTGCCGAGGTTGACAATAATCTTATAAAATAGTATAATACATAATAGTATTAATGAGATTTATATAAAATAAAAATTCGGAAAATATTAAAAAAGAAAAAATGTGAACGGTTAAATTTAAATATTGTTAATTTTTTTAGAAAAAAAGAGCTGGTTTTCTAATTATTTGGTGAGTGTTATTTAACAATATTTTTTAAATATTTAGTTAAGGCATAAGTTATTTTTACTTATGTTTAATAATAGTTACTAAAAAATGTATAAAATATTTTCTGATAGTCTATAAAATAGGCTATTTTTTGATGTAAAAAAAATATGTAAATGATTATATGAAAATATAAATATAATGTATAAATTTTAGAATACGAGAAAGAAATAAAAAAAGGAAAGGAGAGTATATTAAAGGATCGTTATTTAATATACAAATAAAGATGGAAGAAATAAATAAATCAAATGAAAAAAGAAATAATGCTATGCCAAGAAAAAAACTAGCAAAGAAAAATGTTAATAAAATAGCAAAGGAGAAAGCTGTAAAATCAGCAAAAGCTTCTAAAAAAGTAAAAGAAAATGCTGTTAAAAATCAAATTGTTAAAAAAACAAATAACTTACCAAAAGAAGTGAAAAAAGAAAATAATTCACCAGTTGTTAAGTCAAATGAAAACTTAACACCAACTGTTATAAGAAAGAAAAATAGTTCAATTATCAATTTAGGATTACAAGAAAATCCAATTGCAATTAAAGATGATTTTATATTTAAAAAAGAAAATTTAAAAATTATTCCATTAGGTGGAATTGAAGAAATTGGTAAAAATATTACAGTTTTTGAATATGGAAATGATATTGTATTAGTAGACTGTGGAGTTGCATTCCCAGAAGATGATATGCTAGGGATAGATTTAGTTATTCCAGATTTTTCATATTTAGAAAAAAATAAAGAAAAATTAAGAGGATTAGTTATAACTCACGGACACGAAGATCATATTGGAGCAATTGCTTATCTTTTAAAACAAATAGATATACCAATTTATGCTACAAAATTAACTTGTGGTTTAATTCAAAATAAATTACAAGAACATCATTTAGATAAAACAGCAAAATTAAATGTTGTAAAACAAGGACAAACAGTAGTATTTGGAAAAATGAGAGTTGAATTTATAAGAAGTTGTCATAGTATTCCAGATGCTGTTGCTCTTGCAATTCATACACCAGCTGGTACAGTGGTTCATACAGGTGACTTTAAAATAGATTACACACCAATAGATGATCAAAAAATTGATTTGGGTCGTTTAGCTGAACTTGGAAATAAGGGAGTATTAGCTCTTCTTTCAGATAGTACAAATGCTGAAAGAAAAGGCTATACAATGTCAGAAAGTACAGTTGGAGAAGTTTTTGATAAATTATTTTCAAATTGTAAGAAAAGAATTGTTATTGCAACATTCGCTTCAAATATGCACAGAGTACAACAAATAGTAAATTCATCAGTTGCAAATAACAGAAAAATTGCAGTTTGTGGAAGAAGCATGATTAATATGATTCAAACAGCAGTAGAACTTGGTTATATACATGCTCCAAAAAATATGTTTATTGATATAGATATGATTAAAAATTATTCTGATGATCAATTAGTAATAATTACAACAGGAAGTCAAGGAGAACCAATGTCAGCTTTAACAAGAATGGCAAATGGTGAACATAGAAAAGTTAATATAAATTCAAATGATTTAGTTATAATTTCTGCTACACCAATTCCTGGAAATGAAAAATTTGTTGCTAAAGTTATAGATGATTTAATGAAAATTGGAGCAGAAGTTGTATATAGTTCTTTAGCTGATGTTCACGTGTCAGGACATGCTTGCCAAGAAGAACAAAAATTAATGCTTTCTTTAGTAAGACCAAAATATTTTATACCAGTACATGGTGAATATAGACAATTAATTGCTCATAGAAATACAGCTAGACAAATGGGAATTCCTGCAGATAATATCATATTAATGAAAAATGGTAGAATAGTTGAGCTTAATGAAAATGAAGCAAAACTTTCAGGAACTGTTCCTGTTGGAAAAGTATTTGTTGATGGACTAGGTGTTGGTGATGTTGGAAATATCGTTTTAAGGGATAGACAACATTTATCACAAGATGGATTAATTGTTGTTGTTTTAACAATGGATTCAAATGGAAATGTTGTTGCAGGACCAGATGTAATTTCTAGAGGATTTGTTTATGTAAGAGAATCAGAAAATTTAATGGATGAAGTAAGAAATTTAGTAAATATAGAAGTTATGAATTGCATAGATAATCGCATTAGAGATTGGGCTACAATAAAATCTTCAATTAGAGATTCATTAAAAGATTATATTTTCCAAACAACCAAAAGAAATCCAATGATTTTACCAATTATAATGGAAATTTAAAAAATAAAAG
>JAZQTI010000092.1:0-2215 GCA_045630665.1 Candidatus Scatovivens sp. | reverse complement strand
AGATATTTTTTATATAAGGCTTCGTAGCTCAGTTGGTAGAGCAGGGGACTGAAAATCCCCGTGTCAGCGGTTCGATTCCACTCGAAGCCACCACTTAAAAGATAGCAGTACTTACAAAAGTGTAGGTATTGTTATTTTTTTGCGAGAAATGAATAATAAAAAATTATATATAAAAGGAGATAAAATGGAAAAAGAAGAAAACATTTTAGGAACTGAAAAAATTAGTAAATTAATGTTAAAATTTTCAATACCTTCTATAATATCAATGGTTGTAAATTCACTATATAATATAGTAGACCAAATATTTATTGGTAGAGGTGTTGGATATTTAGGAAATGGAGCTACAAATGTTGTGTTTCCTATAACAGTTTTAGCAATGGCATTTGCTTTCATGATAGGAGATGGTGGTGCTGCATATCTTAGTTTAAAACTTGGAGAAAAGAAAAAAGATGAAGCCTCTAAAGGTGTAGCAAATAGTATCATAATAGGAATTATAGTTTCAATAATTATGCTTGTAGGTGGTTTAGTATTTTTACCTCAATTATTGAATCTATTTGGATGTACAGATGGATTAAGAGAATATGCATTAGGATATGGTGGAATTATAGTAATAGGATTACCATTTTTCATATTAGGTTCTATTTTAAATGGAATGATAAGAGCTGATGGAGCTCCTAAATATGCAATGACTTCAATGGTATTAGGAGCAGTTTTAAATATAATTTTAGATCCTATATTTATATTCCCTTTAAATATGGGAGTTAAAGGAGCTGCAATAGCTACAGTTATAAGCCAATTCGTTACATTTTTATTAAATGTATTATACATAAAGAAATTTAAAACTATTGAGATTTCAAAAAGAACTGTAAAATTTGATACTAAAGTAATTTTTAAAGTTTTATCATTAGGAATTAGTAGTTTTATTAATCAAATGAGTTTTGTACTTTTAATTTCTATTCAAAATAATTTATTAGGAAAATATGGTGCAGAAACAAAATTTGGGCCTGATATTCCAATTACAGTACTTGGTATTGTAATGAAAATTAATCAAATTTTAAATAGTATCATTATTGGTGTTGCAGTTGGTTCACAACCAATTGTTGGATATAATTATGGTGCTGGTAAATTTGATAGAGTAAAGAAAACTTTAAAAACTATGCTAGCATGTACTATTACAGTAAGTATTACAGCATTTATATTATTCCAAACTATTCCAGAAAAATTGATTTCAATTTTTGGTAGTGGAGATAGCAACTATATGGAATTTGCTTGTTTAACATTTAGAACTTACTTATTATTATGTATTTGTAATGGTGTTCAAATACCTTCTGGAATTTTCTTCCAAGCGATTGGAAAAAGTATAAAGAGTGTAATACTATCATTATCAAGACAAATTATTTTATTAATACCAGGAATGATTATTTTTAGTTCAATTTTTGGATTAATAGGAGTTTTATATGCAGGACCAGTTGCAGATGGTGTAGCATTTTGTTTATCTAGTATGTTCTTATTAGTTGAAATGAAAAAATTAGGAAAAGCAAAAGAAACAAAAAGTCAAGCGTTAATTGATGATACAAGTACTGATAATAAACTTAATAAAAAATTTGTTATTACAGTATCTAGAGAATATGGTTCTGGTGGAAGATATGTTGGTAGATTAATTGCAGATAAGCTTGGAATAAAATTCTATGATAAAGATTTAATTATAAAATTAGCAGAAAAAACAGGATTATCAGAAGAATATATTGAAAGCAATGAAGAACAAAGAGATCCTTTAGCAATTTTAAATAATGGATTTTATTCAGGATTAAATAATTCAGATGCATTATTTATAAGAGAATCAGAACTAATAAGAGAATTAGCTTCTAAAGAATCTTGTGTAATAATAGGAAGATGCGCAGATTTTATTTTAAAGGATAGAAAAAATGTATTAAAAGTATTTATATCTGGAACAATGAAAGATAAAATAAAAAGAGCTACAAAGATTTATGGTATTGATGAAAAAGATGCTGAAAAAGAAATCAACAAAATAAATAAATTAAGAGCTACTCATTATAAACACTATACAGGAAATGAATGGTTAGAAGCTTCAAATTATGATATATGTATAAATAGTGATTTATATGGAGTTGAAAAAACAGCAGATATAATTTGCGACTTAGTAAAAGAAAAATGTTAAAAATGAAAAGAAACTATTTTATAGTTTCTTTTTTTT
>JAZQTI010000091.1:0-16983 GCA_045630665.1 Candidatus Scatovivens sp. | reverse complement strand
CAGGTGCTGGATTCATAAATGGTTTTCAAATTAAAAATGTTGAAAATGTAGAAGAAGTTTTAAAACAAATAGGACAAATAATAGGTGTACCAGGAGAAGAATAGAAAAAGAGGAAATTATGCCAAAATATATAAAAGAAGTATACAATGATTATGGAATTAATAATAATTTAATAGAAGCAGAAATTGAGAATATAAATTTATATAAAAAAACAAATAAGTTACAAATAAAAGTAGCGTCTTCCAAAGAAATAACACTGCAAGATATGGAGAGTTTTGAAGAATATTTGATAAAGGTTTTTAAGGTAAATAAAGCTTCTATTGATGTAAATTATGGTGATTTAAAAATAGAGCAAAATATACCAGAAAATTGGAGTAATATAATAAAATATATTGCTAAAAAAGAACCTTTTAGTAAAGCTATTTTAACGAATAGTAAAATTCAAATAGAAGATTCTGAATTGCATGTAAAGTTAGCTATGAAGGGGGCTACTTTTTTAACTGCGCAAAAATTTGATAAAGGTTTAGAACATTTATTAAAAAATTTATATAATAAAGATTATGTTGTAGATTTTATAGAAGAAGTTTCAGAAAATTTTGAAAGAGAATTAATAGAAAAAAGAAAACAAGAAGAAAGAGAAGCTTTATTAGAACTTGAAAAACAAGCTTTAATAGAAGTTGAAGAAGCGAAAGAAAGAAAAAGAATAGAAGCTGAAAAAGAAAAGGAAAGAAAACGTGAAGAAGATGAACGTTTAAAAGAAGAATTGAGAAAACAAAATCCAGAACTTGCAGCCAAAATAGAAGCACATCAAAATAAAGATCCTGAAGTTAAGGATGAGGTATCTCCGTTAATTTTAGGAAGAAGCATGATGATAAGAACAGAACTTGTAAAAATAGAAAATATTCCTATGACAGAAGATGCGGATGTAAGAGTTTGTGTAGATGGAGAAATATTAGAAGGATCTATTGATTCAAGAGATATAAAAGATGAAAAAGTTATATTGATGTTTAATCTTTTTGATGGAACAAGTACTATTGGATGTAAAGCATTTTTACAAAAAGATAAATTCAAAGATATAAAATCAAGAATTTCATCAGCAAAAGGTCTAAGAATTGAAGGACAAGCTAAATATAGTCCATATTCGAAAGAAGTAGAAATTATGGCAAATACTATAATCGAATCTACTGGATTTAAAAAAGAAAAAAGAATGGATAATAGTCCTGAAAAAAGAGTTGAGCTTCACATGCATACTCAAATGAGCCAAATGGATGCAATTACTCCATGTAGTGATTTAATAAAAAGAGCGATTTCATGGGGATGGAACTCAATTGCAATTACTGATCACGGAGTTGTTCAAAGTTTTCCTGATGCTCATAAACTTTTAGGAAAAGTTGGAGATGTTATAAAAGTTATATATGGAGTAGAAGCATATTTTTGTCCAGACAAAGACCCTGCTGTTGTAAATTCAAAAGGGCAAGATATTGATACTGAATATTGTGTTTTCGATTTGGAAACAACAGGTATTTCACATATAACAGAAAAAATAACAGAAATAGGTATTATAAAAATAAAAAATGGAGAGATAATTGATACATTTGAAACTTTTGTTAATCCAGAAAAACTAATACCACAAGAAGTTGTAGAAGTTACTCATATTACAGATGATATGGTAAAAGATGCAGAAACAATAGATAAAATTATGCCTAAAGTATTAGAATTTATGAAAGGCTCTGTTTTAGTGGCTCATAATGCCGATTTTGATATTGGTTTTATGAAACACAATTGTGAACAATTAGGATTACCTTTTAATTTTACACATATAGATACACTTCGTCTTGCAAAAGCTATATATCCTGAATTTACAAGATATAAATTAGGTTTTATTGCAGATAAATTAGGTATAAAAGTTGAAGTTGCTCACCGTGCATTAGATGATGTTAAAACTTTAGTTCAAGTATTTAATGAGATGATTTTAAAAGCTAAAGATAGAGATGCAAAAACAATAGATGATTTTGATAATGTTTTTGAAACTGACTTTAGGAAACTTCCTGCATATCATATGATAATTTTAGCAAAAGATTATGTAGGATTAAAAAATTTATATAAATTAGTTTCTTATTCTCATTTGGATTATTTTTATAAAAAGCCTAGAATTTTAAAATCTATGCTTAACCAATACAGAGAAGGATTGATAATAGGAAGTGCTTGTGAAGCCGGAGAATTATTTAGAGCAATAGTTCAAGGAAAATCTGATGAAGATTTAGAAGAAATTGCAAGTTATTATGATTATTTAGAAATCCAACCATTGGCAAATAATGAATACATGATTCGTGAAGGTCAAGTAGAAGGATGGGATACATTAAGAAAATTTAATGAAAAAATAGTTGAACTTGGGGAAAGAATGAACAAACCAGTAGTTGCAACTTGTGATGTCCACTTTATGGATCCTCAAGATGAAGTATATAGAAGAATACTTCAAGCTGGTCAAAAATATGATGATGCAGATAATCAAGCACCATTATATTTAAGAACAACAGAGGAAATGCTTGAAGAATTTAGTTATTTAGGTGAAGAAAAAGCATTTGAAGTTGTAGTAACAAATACAAACAAAATTGCAGACATGTGTGAAAGAATAAGACCAATTTCACCAGAAAAATGTCCTCCTCACATTCCAGGATGTGAAGAAGATATAAAAAGAATTACTTTTGAAAAAGCACATGAATTATATGGAGATCCACTTCCAGAAATAATTCAAACAAGACTTGATAAAGAATTAAATTCTATAATTAGCAACGGATATTCCGTAATGTATATTATAGCTCAAAAGTTAGTGTGGAAATCAAATGAAGACGGGTATATAGTTGGTTCGAGAGGTTCAGTAGGTTCTTCTTTGGTTGCGTTTATGACAGGTATAACAGAAGTAAATTCGCTTCAGCCACATTATAGATGTCCAAAATGTAAATATTCGGATTTTACAGATTATGGAATTGGAAATGGTTATGATTTACCAGATAAAGATTGTCCTGTATGTGGTGAAAAATTGGCTAAAGACGGAATGGATATACCATTTGAAACATTCCTTGGATTTAATGGAGATAAAGAGCCTGATATTGACTTAAACTTCTCAGGAGAATATCAAGCTAAAGCTCACAAGTATACAGAAGTTATATTTGGAAAAGGTACTACATATAAAGCAGGAACTGTAGGTACAGTTGCAGATAAAACTGCATTTGGATATGCAAAAAATTATTTTGAAGAAAGAAATATAATAAAACCAAATGCTGAGGTTGCCAGAGTTTCAACAGGTTGTGTTGGTGTTAAAAGAACAACAGGACAACACCCAGGTGGAATTATAGTTGTTCCTAAAGGTAGAGAAATTTTTGAGTTTACTCCAGTACAACATCCTGCAGATGATGCTGGTTCAGATATTGTAACAACACACTTTGATTATCACTCTATAGATGCGAACCTTTTAAAACTTGATATTCTGGGTCATGACGATCCGACAGTTATTCGTATGCTTCAAGATTTAAGTGGAATACCACCAACAGATATTCCTCTTGATGATAAAGAAACAATGTCAATTTTTAATTCAACAGATGCACTTGGAGTTACACCAGAACAAATAGGTTCAGAAGTAGGAACATTTGGTATACCAGAATATGGTACAAAATTTGCTCGAGGAATGCTTGTGGACACACGCCCAACAACATTTGATGAGTTGATTCGTTTGTCTGGATTATCACATGGTACAGACGTATGGCTTGGAAATGCTCAAACTTTGATTGAAGAAGGCGTTGTTACTCTAAGAGAAGCAATTTGTTGTCGTGATGATATAATGGTTTATCTTATGAAAAGAGGTCTACCACCAGATAAAGCGTTTAAAATAATGGAAACTGTTCGTAAAGGAAAAGCTTTAAAAGATCCAGAAAAATGGGAAGGATTTAAACAAGTAATGAAAGAATTTGATATACCAGAATGGTATGTTAAATCTTGTGAGAAAATTAAGTACATGTTCCCTAAAGCCCATGCAGCAGCTTATGTTACAAATGCTTTTAGAATTGCTTGGTTTAAAGTTCATATTCCACTTGCATATTATGCTGCATATTTTACAATTAGAGCAAAAGCATTTGATGCTGAATTCATGATAAATGGAAAAAGAGTTGTAGAAGATAAAATGAAAGAAATAACATCACTTGGAAATAATGCAGCACCAAAAGACAAAGAAATGTATGATGATTTAGAACTTGTACATGAAATGTATGAAAGAGGTTTTGAATTTTTACCAGTAGATTTATATAAATCACATAGTACAAAATTCTTAATAGAAGACGGAAAACTTAGACCACCTTTAAATTCAATCGCGGGACTTGGAAACGTTGCTGCAGAAAGTATCTATGCAGCAAGATGTGAAGAACCATTTGAATGTATTGAAGATTTACAAGCTCGTTCAAAAATTGGAAAATCAATTACAGAGTTATTAGAAAAATTTGGTTGTTTAAAAGGTATGACAAAATCAAATCAAATGAGTTTGTTTATATAAATAAAAGTTTAATATTTGTTTTTTTGAAAGGAACAATTTATGGAATATATTTTAAGTTTAATTAATTGGAAATATGTATTTATATATGTATTAGTTATAAATGTAATTGGGTTTATTGCAATGGGAATAGATAAATTAAAAGCTAAAAAAGATTGGTGGAGAATTCCAGAAGGAACATTAATGATGCTGTGCTTACTTGGAGGAGGAATTGGCACAATTTGTGGAATGTATAAATTTAGACATAAAACTAAAAAACTGAAGTTTACAGTAGGAATGCCAACAATCCTAATTTTAGAAATAACAATTGTATTATATGTGGTTTTTAAATACATTGTTTTAGTATAAAAATATCAAAAAATTAAAAATATTTAATAAAAATATAAGCTATATTTGAGTGTGAAAAAAGTTAATTTTTTATTCAGATATAGCTTAATTTTTTTGTTTTTTAATCATAAATAAACTTGTTTTAAAAAATACTATATGATATAATTATCAAGAATTATGAAATGATATGTTAAAAGGATGTAGAAGTGGAGAAATATTATGCTTGAAAAATTAATTTTTTGTTTACTAGCATGTTCATTATTTATTGTAATATTTTTTAAGATAATTAGAAGAAATGACGCAAATTATATAATTTTATTAGTCTTACAAGCTATAGGTATAGCAGTAGCTTTTGTTGAGATACATCTTCAAATTGGAGAAACTATTTTCTGGGGATCAATAAGATATATTTTTTCAATAATAATTCCTCTAGCAATAATATTAATGGAATTAAGAGGATTTAATTTCTCAGAATTATTAAGTGTTCTTGCTGCTAAGTTTTTCATGATGATAGGAGATACAAAAACAGCAAAAGCGATTTTAGTAAAATTAGTTACAAAATATCCAGAAAGTTATTTAGGACACAAATTATTAGCTGAATGTTATGAAAAAGAAGGCGGAATGAGAAGAGCAATAGATGAATATGTAACAGCAGTAGATATCAATAAAAAAGATTATAAATCATTTTTCAAAATTGCAGATTTATTAAGAGATTTAGGTAAAAAAGATGAAGCAATTCAAATGCTTGAAATGCTTATAAAAGCAAAACCAGATTGTTATGAAGGTTCTTGTTTACTTGGTGAATTACTTTGTGAACAAGAAAGATTCAAAGAAGCAGCAAATGTATATAATGCAGCTTTGATATACAACCCAGGAGAATTTGATTTGTATTATAATTTAGGAATTGTATATACAAGATTAAGTGATTTTCAAATGGCAAAAGAAATGTATGAAAAAGCAGCTGCAATAAATCATAAAATGTATGGTGCAAATTACAATTTAGGTTTAATTGCATTTATTCAAAGAGATTATGAAACTGCAGAAAAGTTTTTTGAAAATAGCTTATATGGCGAATTAGAAGCAATGTCTTATTATCAATTAGCAAAAATATATGTTCATAAAGGTGAAAAAGATAAGGCAATAACATTTTTAAATAAAGCAATTGAACTTGAACCAAGTCTTTTAAAAGTTGCTGAAAAAGAAAAAACATTTGAAAAAATAAAAGAATATATAACTGTTTCAGTAAAAATGGATGAAAAAGAACAACAAGATGATGATTACGAACAAGAAAATGAAGAAGAAAACAGAAGAAAAAATCCAATTTTAGTTGAACAAGAAGAAGAAGCTAGAAAATATTTAGAAGCAACTTTAAAATTAATAGATGAGATGAGCGAATCTGCTTCAAAACAAAGAATTGATGAAAAAATAAATTATATTTTTAATAAAGAAAAAATAAAAAAAGAGCAAGAGCTTGAAGAAGAATTTGCAGAAAAAGAAAAAAAGAAAACAAAAGAAGAAAAACAAAAAGAATTAGGAACAAATTAAAATTGTCATAATATTTTTTTAAGATACATATGTTTAAGAGAGGAAAAGGTGATTAATATGGAAAAATCTATAACAGTTGTTGGTGGAGATTTACGTATAGTAAAACTTGTAGAAATGTTAGATAATGATGGATACAAAGTCTATACTTACGGATTAGAAAATTCAGAAGAATTATTAAATAGAGAAAGAGTAGAAATGTGTCCTACTTTAGAAGAAGCTGTTGCCGCTTCTAAAATAGTAGTTGGACCAGTTCCATTATCAAGTGATAGAAGAAGACTTTCAACTCCATTTGGAAGAAACAATGTTGAATTAACAGAATTTATTGATAGCTTAAAAGGAAAATATCTAATAGCTGGAAATATCGGAATAAAAGAAGAATTAGATAGTAAAGGAATTCAATATACAGACTTATTAAAAAGAGAAGAATTTTCTGTATTAAATACAATAGCTACAGCTGAAGGAACAATTCAAATTGCAATGGAAGAAACACAAAGAACTGTACATGGTTCAAATATTCTTGTAATGGGATTTGGTAGAATTGGAAAAGTTTTAGCAAAAATGTTAGATGGAATTGGAGCAAAAGTATATTGCGAAGCTAGAAAAAATGAAGATATTTCATGGATAAAAGCTTATGGTTATAATCCAGTTCATTTAAATGATTTAAACGAAAACTTAAACAAATTTGATATAATTATAAATACAATACCATTCCAAATTTTAGATGCACAAAGATTAGATTTAGTAAAAAAAGAATCTATAATAATAGACCTTGCATCTAATCCAGGTGGTGTTGATAGAAAAGCAGCGAGAGAAAAAGGATTAAAAGTAATTTGGGCATTATCTTTACCAGCTAAAGTTGCTCCACTTACATCAGCTGAATTTATAAAAGAAACACTATATCACGTATTAAAAGAATTATAATATTTATACAAATTAAATAAACGGAGGATAAAAATGACTGTAATACAGGCTTTAATATTAGGAATTGTACAAGGTTTAACTGAATTATTACCAGTATCAAGTTCAGCCCATTTAAATGTTATTCCATGGATATTTAATTGGACTGAAAATGCACAATTCGTAGAAGAATTTGGTGGATCGTTTGATGTTGCACTACATTTTGGAACTTTAATTGCTATAGGATTATTCTTTATAAAAGATTGGATAAATTTAATAAAAGCAGGTTTCAAAAAAGTTGTAAAAAAAGAGGATTCAGTAGAAGGAAATATATTTTGGTATTTAGTTATTGCAACAATACCAGCTGGAGTTTTAGCTCTTGTTTTAGATGAAATTTCTGAAAAAATAATTAATGGAAACTTTAAATTAGAAATGGGATTAATAGCAGTAGCTTTAATTGTTATGGGAATTATATTAGCTATTGTTGATAAAAAAGCAGAAAGTAAGCATAAGTACGAAGAAATAAATTTAAAACAATCATTACTTATAGGAATTTCACAAGCATTAGCAGCAGCTTTTCCAGGAGTTTCACGTTCTGGAATTACAATGACTGTTGCAAGAACATTGAAAATAGATAGAGAAAGTGCAGCAAAATTTTCATTTCTTTTATCAACACCAATAGTTGCAGCAGCTGTTTTAGTTGATATAACAGAATTTGCTTTAACATCAGTGGCTTTTTGGACTGGAGTTATATCTAGTTTTATAGTTGGTTTAATTGTTGTGAAATTTTTGATGGACTATTTGAAAAAAGGAAGTTTTAAGATTTTTGCAATATATAGAGTTGTTTTAGGTCTTATAATATTAGGGTTAATTTTTGTAAGATAAAGGAGGAAATAATATGGCTGGAAAACGTTCTTTAGAATCAAATTATTCTTTTGACTCTGATTATTCAGATGAATATGAAGAAAAAAGTTTGACAAAGAAAAAAGTGATAATAGTAATTGCTATTATCTTGATAGCTGTAATTAGTATAGTTTTCTTGTTTTCAAAAACACAAAATGATGAAAATGTAGGAGATTCTCAAAATACAGTTTCAAATACAGTTTCAAATCAAATGATTTCAACACATGAAGGATATGAGGTATTAGGAAAAATTGTAATAGAGGATTTACAAGTTGAACAATATATATTAGATTCAAAAGAAGACGCAGCTTTAGATAAAGGCGTTATTAGATTATATGGCGGAAGTATAAATAATTATGGGAATTTTTGTATAGCTGGTCATAATAAATCTGGTGTTTTTGAAAAGCTTATTGAATTAGAAGCTGAGGATACATTTACTATAATAGAACCAGATTTTAGTGAAACAACATATAAGATAACAGAAATCTATTCAGTAGAAGCAGATGATTTAAAATGTTTATTACAAGATGATGATAAAATCGAAATAACATTAATAACATGTGAAAATGCATCAACAACAAGGTTGGTTGTAAAAGCAGAAGAAGTACAAAAATAAAATTCAAAAGAAAATAAAGAGGACGGTAAAAGATGAAGAAAATTATATCTCAAATTTCATTAATATTGTTAATAATGATAATTGGATTAGCTTCAGGATTTATTTCAAAAGTACAAGCAGCAGACAGTATTGCAGGTTTAAATTGTCCAACATCTGTAAAAGAAGGTAATGATTTTAAAGTTGCTTTGATATTACCAGATGGTACATATGCGGCAAATGCAACTGTAACTGTTGTATATAACAATGATAATAGTAAAAAACAAACACAAGAATTGGTATATGTATCAGGAATGGCTGATTTTCCGAATTTTGTTTCATTTAATGCTAAATATAGTGGAACAGCAAAGGTAACAGCAAGTAATATTGTTTTATCTAATGCTGCAAGTGAACCAATAGAAGAAGGAAAAAGTAAAAGTGCGACAATAACTGTTACACCAAAAAATCCAACTCCTCCACCAAGTACTGGAAATACAACAAATTCAGGAACAACCGGGAACACAACAGGAAGTGGTTCGTCTGGAACTAATAATCAAGGAAGTTCAGGCTCAACAGGAGGAAATCAAGGAAGTTCAACTGGAGGAACAACAAGTAGTGGAAATACAACTTCTGGAAATAATTCGAGTAGTGGAACAACATCAACAACTCCAAAATTTACAACAGTAAATGAAACAGTTGTAACAACAGAAAGATGTAATTTAAGAGAAAGTTATTCTACTTCAAGTAACAAAGTTGCTGTAGTGGATGCAGATACAAAATTAACAAGAAAAGGTATTGGAGATAATGGTTGGTCAAAAGTTGAATACAACGGAAAAACAGTATATGTTTCGAGTCAATATATAAAAGTAGTACCAGAAGATGAAGAAAAAGAACCTGAAAAAGTAACTTTTAAAGATACACATGAAAACTTATATGCAAAACAAGATTGTAATTTAAGAGCAAGTTGGAGTACTGAAAGTGAAAAAGTTGGTTATCTAAAAAAAGGACAACCTGTTGAAAGAACAGGTTATGCAGATAACGGTTGGTCAAGAATATTATATGATGGAAAAGTAGTATATGTTGCTTCAAGATTACTTGTTGTTGAAAAACCAGAAGAAGATGAAGAAGAAAACACAGTTACAAATGAAAATGTTATAAATAATAATACAAATATAGTTACAAATGAAGTTATAGATCCAACTCAAATGTCTGAAGAAGATAGATTAGAAGAATTGGAAGAAGAAATTGGAGTATTACCAGAAGTTGGTATTAATGCTGCTAATATAGCATATGTTGTAGTAACAATAATTGCTATAGCAGGAGTGATTTCTGGATATATATATACTAAAAAAATAAAATAGGAGGATTGTTATTTTATAACAAGAATAAGAACAATGGCTGAAATAATTGATGGAAAAGAATTGGCAAAAAAAATAAGAAAAGAACTAAAAAAAGATGTAGAAAAATTAAAAGAAAATGGGATAACTCCTAAATTAGCAGTAATAATGGTTGGAAATGATCCTGGTTCTACAGTTTATGTTAGAAATAAATCTAAAGCATGTGAAAAAGTAGGAATTGAATTTGAAGAATTTTTATTTGAAGAAAATATAACAGAAGAAACCTTGTTGGAAACAATAGAAAAATTAAATAAAGATGATTCTGTTCATGGAATATTACTACAATGTCCAGTTCCAAAACATATAGATGTAAATAAAGCATTTAGAACAATTTCACCAAATAAGGATGTTGATGGATTTAATCCTATAAATGTAGGAAATTTAACTATAGGAGAAGATGCATTTGTTTCATGTACTCCATATGGGGTTGTGAAAATGCTTGAAGAATATAACATAGAAACAGAAGGAAAAAATGCAGTTATTTTAGGAAGAAGCAATATTGTTGGAAAACCAATGATTCAATGTATGCTAAATAAAAATTCAACTGTTACTGTTTGCCATTCAAGAACAAAAGATATTGGTGAAGTTATTAAAAGAGCTGATATAGTTATTGCAGCTATTGGCAAACCTAAATTTGTAAAAGCTGACATGATAAAAGATGGGGCTGTTGTTATAGATGTTGGTATAAACAGATTAGAAGATGGTTCAATCTGTGGGGATGTTGATTATGAAGCAATTTCTTCTAAAGCAAGTTTCATAACTCCTGTTCCTGGTGGAGTTGGACCAATGACAATTGCGATGCTTTTAAATAATGTTGTTAAAGCTGCAAAATTAATTTAATTAATAATAAAATAAGGGGCATAGAGATTTTTCTCTATGCTTTTTTGCTTATAAAAGAGGTGTGAGTTTGAAAAATATTTATGATATTTGGTTTTCAAATATTGATGTAAGTAATTCTGTTAAATTGAGATTAATTGAATATTTTAAAGAGTCTAAAAAGATTTTGAAAGCTGATAAAAAAATATTATTTGATTATGGTTTTAAAGAAATGCCGAAAAATATAATTTTCCGAGAAGGAACTGGATAATTAGTGGACTTTCTGAAAAAATAATTGTTGCAGAGGCAAAAGAAAAAAGTGGTAGTTTAATTACTGTTGACTATGCTTTAGAACAAGGGAAAGATATATTTGCAGTATCTGGAAATGTTAATTCAAGTAATTCGAAAGGAACTAATAAAATGATATTAGAAGGGACCAAAATTTTTACTAATGTTGAGGATATTTTTTTCCTTGAAAATTAAGAAAAAAATAACAAAAAAAGCTTTAATTTTTTACTAATTTGTAATATAATACATATGTTAAAAAAGTGGAAAAATATAAGGTTAATTTTAACGTTTTTTAAACAAAGGAGGATTTATGAGTAAAGATAATAATGAAACAAAAAGAGTTAGAACATCAAATGCAAAAAAACAAAACAAAAATAAATCAAGTGACTCAAAATCAAAAAAAGAAAAGAAAACAAAATTTAAAAATAAACACCCTAAAGCTGCTAAAATAATTAAAATATCTATTTTAGTGTTTATATTACTTGCTATTATAGGTTCAGGAATTTTAGTAGGAGCTTTTGTAGGTATTTTTGGAGATGAATTAAAAATAGATGAATCAATGTTAAAAGTTGGTTCTGAAAATTCAACAGTCTATGATGCTGACGGTAATTTAATTGCAACCTTAAGTGGAGGAGCTAAAAGGAAAAGTATAACATTAGGAGAAATGTCAGAATATTTACCAAAAGCTTTCGTTGCAATAGAAGATGAAAGATTCTATGAACATGGTGGAATAGATATTGGTAGAACCGCTTATGCAACAATTACTTATGTGCTAAATGGTGGAGAATCTAGTTTTGGTGGTAGTACTATAACACAACAAGTTATAAAAAACATAACACAAGACAAAGATAGATCATCTTTAGCTGGTGTTGTGAGAAAAGTTAAAGAAATTTCAAAAGCAATTCAAGTTGAACAATATTTATCAAAAGATCAAATATTAGAATTATATTTAAATTTAATATTTGTTGGTGGAGATGATATAAACGGTGTTGAACTTGGTTCTGTATATTATTTTAATAAATCTGCAAAAGATTTAAGTATAGCTGAATGTGCATATATGGCAGGAATAAACCATTCACCTAATGCATATAAACCATTTTCAGATTTTTCAAATAAAGAAAATCCTGAAGAAGAAAAAGCTAAAATGACAGAAAAAATAAAAAACAGAACAAAAACTGTTTTAGGAAAAATGCTTGAAGTTGGATATATAACAGAAGAACAACATACTCAAGCAGTAGCAGATGTTGATAAAGGATTAAATTTCCAAAATGGAGAAAGTGCAAGTGTTACAGTTGATGTATCATATTTAACAGAAGC
Organism: Candidatus Scatovivens sp.; assembly: GCA_045630665.1. Lineage (GTDB taxonomy): Bacteria > Bacillota > Clostridia > TANB77 > CAG-508 > Scatovivens. Next base: position 4,361 of record JAZQTI010000091.1, on the reverse strand, counting down.
AGCAATAGATCAAATTCTAGATAGAATTTTAGCAGAAGGTAATGAGGATATGGATAGAGATGCTGCTGAAATGTTATTATACAGTGGTGGTTTAAAAATCTATACAACTCAAAAATCTGATATTCAAACTGTATTAGAAGAAGAAATTGTAAAAGAAAAATATATAACATCATCAAAATATAAAGATAAAGAAAAAGATGAAAACGGAGAGGAAGTAACTGTTGAAAGAATACAATACTCAACTCCAACAATGGTAGTAATCAATCATGAAACTGGAGAAGTAGTTGCAGCAGCAACAGCTACAGGTGATAAAGAAACAAGAACAGCAAAAACAAAATTAGGATATTTCAATTATCCTGTAAAAGTTGAAAAACAAACAGGTTCTTCTATGAAACCACTTTCAGTAATAGTACCAGGATTATCTACAGGAACAATTACTGGAGCAACAGTTTATATAGATCAACCAACAACTTGGGGAAATGGACCAAAACCTTATAGTCCTAAAAATTATGACGGATTTGAAAAAAGATTTTTCGTAAATATGCGTCAAGCTATAGAAGTTTCAGCAAACGTTCCTCACGTAAAAGCTTTATCTAATATAGGAACAGAGGCTTCGGTTGATTTTTGTGAAAGTATAGGAATGCCAAGATTTGAAGAAGAAGGTTTAAGTTTAGCTCTAGGTGGACTTCAAAATGGTGTTTCTCCAACACAAATGGCAGCAGGATATGCATCTATTGCAAGTGGTGGTATGTATAGATCTCCAATTTTCTATACAAAAGTAACTGATAGTCAAGGAAATGTTCTATATGAACCAGAAAAAGTAGAAAATAGAGTTATGACAGAACAAGTTGCATATATAGCTAGTGATATATTAAAACAACCAGTTATTAGTGGTACAGCAACTTATTGTAAAATTGCAGGAATGGATGTGGCTGCAAAAACCGGAACAACAAATGATGATAATGATAGATGGCTTTGTGGTTTTACACCTTATTATACAGCAGCTGTTTGGTATGGATACCCTGTTGCAAAAACTGTTCGTTATTCAGGAACAAACCCTGCAGGTCAAATTTGGGATAATGTAATGACTACAATTCACGAAGATTTAGAAAATAAAACTTTTGTACAACCAGAAGGAATTATTAAGAAAACAGTATGTAGAGTTTCTGGAAAATTAGCTACAGAAGCTTGTGGAGCTAATGTTTATGCAGAATTATTCACAGAAGAATTAGTTCCAACAACAGCATGTGAAGGACATGGACAAATAAGAGTATGTAATGATTCTAAACAAATGGCAACAAGTCAATGTCCAAATGTTTTAGATACAATGGGATATGTACCTGAAAAAGAAAGAGGAGCTGTTTGGGTAACAGAAAACGCTTTAACAACAGAGATTACAGGAAGTTGTCCATTACACCCTGAACCAGCAGCACCAGTAGCACCAACAAATCCAACACCATCAACACCAGCTACACCATCTACAAACAAACCGAGTGCTGATAAAGACAAAGATAAAGATGATAATAAAGAAAATGGAGGAAATCAAGGTGGCAACCAAGGTGGAAATCAAGGTGGAAACCAAGAGGGAAATCAAGGCGGAAACCAAGGTGGAAATCAAGGCGGAAACCAAGAAGGAAACCAAGGTGGCAACCAAGGTGGAAATCAAGGCGGAAACCAAGGTGGAAACCAAGAAGGAAATCAAGGCGGAAACCAAGGTGGAGCATCAGGAGGAGAATCTAGTGGAAATCAAGGTGGAGCATCAGGAGGAGAATCTGGTGGCGGCCAAGGAGGAGCAACTGGAGGAGAATCTGGTGGTGGAACAGCAACTACTGGAGACGCAAACTAAGAGTAACTAAATAAAAATGATAGAACTGTTTTTGAGCGGATCGAAAATCCGCTCAAGCTGTTATTAATAAAAATTAATTAGAAGGAGAAAAACATGAGTATAAAAATATTTAATACACTTACAAGAAAAAAAGAAGACTTTAAACCGTTAGATGAAAAAGAGATAAGAATGTATTCATGTGGTCCTACTGTTTACTATTTTGCTCATATAGGAAATTTAAGAGCATATTTATTTATGGATAATTTAAGAAGAGTTTTAAAATATAATGGTTATAATTTAAAACATGTTATGAATATCACAGATGTTGGTCACTTAGTATCAGATGCTGATGAGGGTGAAGACAAAATGATGAAAGCAGCTAAAAGAGAAAATAAAAATCCATTTGAAATAGCAGAATTTTATATGAATGCATTTTTAGCTGATATTGATAAATTAAATGTAGACAGACCAGAGATTATTGCCAGAGCAACAGAACATATTGATGTTATGGAAGAATATGTTAAAAAAATCATAGAAAATGGTTTTTCTTATCAAACAGAAGATACAGTATATTTTGATACATCAAAATTAGATAAATATGGATTACTTTCTAATAGAAATGTAGATGAACAAAAAGCTGGTGCAAGAGTAGAATTTGATAATAACAAAAAGAATATTTCTGATTTTGCAATTTGGATAAAAGCTCCAGAAAATCATATAATGAAATGGGATACATTTTTTGGAAAAGCATATCCAGGATGGCATTTAGAATGTTCAGCAATGGGATACAAATATTTAGGAGAACAATTTGATATTCATACAGGTGGTGTTGATCATATTCCAATTCACCATGAAAATGAAATTGCACAAAGCAAAGGCTTTTCAGGAAAAATACCAGCCAATTATTGGATGCATGTGGAATTCCTACAAATCAATGGTGGAAAAATGTCAAAAAGTTTAAATAATCTTTATACATTAAAAGATTTAGAGGAAAAAGGATATGAACCATTAGTTTATAGAATGTTTAATTTTACATCAAACTATAGAGCACAAATAAACTTTACTTTTGAAGCTATGGATGCAGCAAAAATTGCATTAAATAGATTAAGAGATGGATATTTAAAACATAGTGAAGGAACAGATGATGTTCAAGATGAGCTTATAAAAGAATATGAAGATAGATTTTTAGAAGCTATTAATGATGATTTAAATATGCCTGTTGCTATGAGTGTTGTTTGGGATGTTGTAAAAAATCCAAATAAATCTAAAAAATTACAAAATCTTTTATTAAAATTTGATGAAGTTTTAGGATTAGATTTAAAAAATTATAAAAAACAAGAAAATGTATTACCAGAAGAAATTGCTTCTTTAGTTAATGAAAGAAATGAAGCAAGAGCTAATAAAAATTGGGCTGAGTCAGATAGAATAAGAGATATTTTAATAGAAAAAGGCTATACTGTAAAAGATAGCAAAGAAGGAACAATTGTAGAAAAACAATAGATAAAATTTTGGAGGAATTGAATTTTGAGACTATTAGAAGAAAAAGATAGAGAAGAATACAAAAAGTTTTTGGAATCACATGAAAGATGTAATTTTCAACAATCATTAGAATGGGGAAATGTTAAAACAAGTTGGAAAAAAGAGGTTATTCTATCAGAAGATGAAAATGGTAAAATAAGAGGAAGTCTTTGTGTATGGATTAGAAAGATTCCTGTTTTTGGAAACATAATGTATTCTGCTAGAGGTCCTGTTTGTGATCTTTATAATAAAGAAATTATTAAAGATTTAAGAGAAGGTGCTGATTGTTTAGCTAAAAAGTATAAAGCATTTGTTTTAAGAGTCGAACCAGATGTTTTAAAAACAGATGAAGCTTTTAGAAAAATAATTACAGAAAATGGTTTCAAAATTAAAGATGACAGTAAAGATTTTAAAGATGAAATACAACCAAGATTTGTTTTTAGATTAAATTTAAAAGGAAAAACAGAAGAACAAATCTTTTCTGAATTTCATCAAAAAACAAGATATAATGTTCGTTTAGCAACTAAAAAAGGAGTTATAATTAAAGAAGGAACAAGAGAAGACTTAAAAGCATTTCATGAAATAATGATTGAAACTGGCGAAAGAGATAATTTCATAATAAGATCTTTAGAATATTTTGAAAAAATGTATGATGAAATGGCTCCAAACCATATGAAACTTTTAATGGCATATCACGAGAATAAACCAATTTCTGGAATAATTCCAATAATGTATGGTAATAAAGTTTGGTATTTATATGGTGCAAGTAGTAATAAACATAGAAATTTGATGCCTAACTATTTATTACAATGGACTATGATTCAAGAAGCAATTGCAAGAGGAGCTGATATGTATGATTTTAGAGGGGTTTCTGGTGTAGTTGATGAATCACATCCACAATATGGATTATATAGATTCAAAAAAGGATTTAATGCAGATTTTACAGAGTTTATAGGAGAAATTTATATACCATATAAACCATTAATGTATAAAATGTATAAGATTTCAGAAAAAGCAT
>JAZQTI010000090.1:0-6722 GCA_045630665.1 Candidatus Scatovivens sp. | reverse complement strand
AAAGATTCACTCCTTTCGCTTTATAATTTTATTTATATCACATTATTTATTTCGATATAATTATTTAGCAGCTTTTTCAGCTTTTTCTGTTTTTTCAGCTTTTTCAGCTTTAACTTTAATTGAAGTAATTTCTACTTTAGTGTAGTCTTGTCTGTGTCCTCTAGTTTTTCTTTCATTCTTTTTAGGTTTGTATTTGAAAACTAGAACTTTCTTTCCTCTACCATTAGAAACAACTTTTCCTTCAACTTTTACATTAGATACATAAGGATTTCCAACTTGTACTTTTCCTTCATTAGATACTAAAACTACTTTATCAAAAGAAACTTTTTTTCCTTCTTCAGCACCTAATTTTTCAAAATATACAACTTCTCCTTCTTGTACTTTGTATTGTCTACCACATGCTTCAATTATTGCGTACATTAAAAATGCACCTCCCTTTTCGTATACTCGCTAACTTCCAACTTGGGTAACTACTAAAAAATAATAGTATTTATAGACCCTAGCTAAGCAGTTTACAGTAATAGATTTTAACACGAATATATATAAAAGTCAAGCTTTTTGTTATTTATTTTTCTTATTTTATACAAAGAATAATGATTATTAATTTTATATTCTACAATAAATATAATATAAAAACAAAAAAGATAAACTTTTTACAGTTTATCTTTTCTTTATTATATTTTTATTTATTAATCTCTTTCTCTGGCATCAAGTTCTTTTTCAACTCTTGTTTGATTTTCTGCTATAACTGGTTCTGCAACTTTAATTCTTCCATCAGCTTTTTCACTAGGAGTTAATTTAATTGCAGATTCAACTTTTTCAACAAATTTTCTGGCTTTTTCTCCGATTGCAAGTTTAAAAGATCCCATTAGCTCTTGTGCTTGAGTCTTAGTTACAAGACCTCTTTTAGCAGCTACTGCGACATCATTTTTGAATCCTTCCCAATCAGATTCTTCTACATATTGACTTGGATCATCTCCAAAAAAAGATTTAACAAAACTTACAAAACTCATAATTTTTTCTAAGCTTTTAGCTTAGTTTCCACCTCTCTTATCATTAAAAATAATAATTCCAATACCATTATAGCAAAAAAAGCCTTAAAAATCAAGGCTTTTTTTAAAAATAATTTACATAATTTCTACTTTTTTCGACATTTTTAGCTCATATAGTCTTTTAATCTTTTGCTTCTACTTGGATGTCTTAATTTTCTTAAAGCTTTTGCTTCAATTTGTCTAATTCTTTCACGTGTTACTTGGAATTCTTTTCCAACTTCTTCAAGTGTTCTAGCTTTTCCATCTTCTAGTCCAAATCTTAGTTTTAATACTTTAGCTTCTCTTGGAGTTAATGTACTCATTACTTCTTCTAATTGTTCTTTTAATAATGTATATGCTGCAGAATCATGTGGTGCTGGTGATTCATCATCAGGAATAAAGTCTCCTAAATGGCTATCATCTTCTTCACCAATTGGTGTTTCCAATGAAACTGGATCTTGTGCTATTTTTTGAATTTCCATAACTTTTTCTACTGGAATTTCCATTTCTTCTGCAATTTCTTCTGGACTTGGCTCTCTTCCTAACATTTGAAGTAAGTGTCTTGATGTACGTATTAATTTATTTATTGTTTCAACCATATGAACAGGAATTCTTATTGTTCTAGCTTGGTCTGCTATTGCTCTTGTAATAGCTTGTCTAATCCACCATGTTGCATAAGTACTGAATTTATACCCTTTTTTATAATCGAATTTTTCAACAGCTTTTATTAATCCCATATTTCCTTCTTGGATTAAATCTAAAAATAGCATTCCTCTTCCTACATATTTTTTAGCAATACTTACAACAAGTCTTAAGTTTGATTCTGCTAATTTTTGTTTTGCTTCTTCATCACCTTCCAAAACTTTTTTTGCAAGTTCTAATTCTTCTTCAAATGTAAGTAATGGAATTCTTCCTATTTCTCTTAAATACATTCTAACTGGATCGTCAATGCTAACACCTTCAATAGCATTATTCATATCCAATTCTTCAAGTTTAATTTCTTCAACTTCTTTTAAATCATCTAAATCTGGTTCTAATAAATCATCGTCATCTTTTAGAACGTTTACACCAATTTCTTCAAAAGCTTCAAAAACTTTATCTATTTGTTCTGGATTAGCTTCACCAAGTTCCGCAGCTAATTCTCCATAAGTAATTTTTCCTTTAGCTTTTGCATTACTTACTATTTTTGAAATTTTATCTTTTTCAGAATCTGGTTTTGCTTCTTCTTTTTTCTCTTCAACTACAGTTTCTTCTGCTTTTTCTTCAACATTTTTAGATTTTCTTGTTCTTTTTGTTTTTTCTACTACTTCTTCATCATTTTCTGTTTTTTTAGTTGCTTTTTTCTCTACTATTTCTATATTTTCAACATTTTCTTCTTTTTCTGCTTTTTTTGTAGTTTTCTTCTTTGTTGTAGGTTTTTTTTCTTCATTTTCTTCGATTATATCTTTTTCAGTTTTTTTCATTTTAATAATTTACCTCCTACTTTCTTTTAGCTAACTCTACTATAATCTCACTTAATTCCTGTTCCAATTTAGCCACTTCTTCATTCGTTAGATTTGCTGCATTATCTAATTGTTTTATAATTTCTAATTTTTTATTTGTTAATCTTTCTTTATTATAAATGTTAACAACATCTTCTATACATTTTTCTATTGAATTAATTTCATAATCAGTAACTAAAATTTCACTAACATGTGATTGTATTTCTGGATCTTCAATATTAGCAATTGTTTGAAGTATCTTTTCACTTTCTTCTGCTGGAGATTCTAATATTTTTTCAAATATAAATTTATTTGTTTCATATTTAAAATCTTCTAACATTATATTAGTAACAATTGCTTCATAAGATTCTCTAAAATGATTTATTAACAAGTATAGAATCATATTTTCTCTTTTTATTATTGCAGGACTTATTTCAATTACTTTTTCTTCTTTTACAGCTGGTTTTGTTAAAAGCTTTTCATTTGCTTTATTATTATAAGATGCCTTATTTACCTCTGCATAAATAGCTTCTTTTGAAATATTATAATTTTCTGCAACTTTTTCAATATAAATCTCTCGTTCTATTTTGTTATCTACATTTGAAAGAATTTTTGTTATTTCTTTTAAAAATCTTATTTTATCGTTAGCATTTTCAAGGTTGTATTTATTTTTTACCATTTTGATTTTAAATTCTACTAAAGAAATAGCATTATCAACTAACATTTTAAATCTTCCGCTACCATATTTTATAACAAATTCGTCTGGATCTTTTGCACCTTCCATTTGTAATACTCTGGCATCACAACCTTGATTTTCTAAAATTGATAATCCTCTCATTATTGCTTCTTGACCTGCACCATCAGAATCATAACTTAATATAACTTGCTCACTATATTTTCTTAATAATCTTCCTTGTTCTTCTGTCAAGGCTGTCCCAAGTGAAGCAACTACATTGTTAAATCCTCTTTGGTAAAGTGAGATAGCATCCATATATCCTTCAACTAAAATTATTTTTTTAGAATCAGATTGTTTTGCAAGATTTAGTGCGAATAAATGCTTTTTCTTTGAATATACTAAATTCTCATTAGAATTAATGTATTTTGCCATTTTTTCGTTATTTTCTAATTTTCTACCACCAAAAGCTATAACTCTTCCACTAACATCCATTATAGGAAACATTAATCTTTTTCTAAATCTATCTATGAATTCCCCTCTGTCAGTCTTATTTACAAGACCAGTAGCTAAAATTTCTTCATCTTTAAAACCTTTTGATTTTAATAATTTATATAAATCATTATATTCTCCTGAATATCCTATTTTAAAGGCTTTTAAAGTATTGTTATCTAATTTTCTTTGTTTTACATAGTCTTGTGCTATTTTTGCAAGTGGTTTATATAACCTCTCGTGGTAAAAGATTGCTGTCTCTGCATTAATTTTATACATTCTGTCTTTCATATATTGAGTTTTATTAAATTCTGCATTTTCAACAGTTGGCAATTGAATTCTAGCACGTTCAGCTAAATATTCTAATGATTCTTTAAATGATATTCTTTCAATTTCACTGATAAAAGTAAATACATCCCCACCTTTGTGGCAGCCAAAACAATGAAAATATTGTCTATCCGCAGAAACAGAAAAAGAAGGTGATTTTTCTTTGTGGAATGGACATAATCCAAAAAAGTTTCTACCACTTCTTTTTAAAGTTACATATTGAGATATAACATCAACAATATCATTGGCTGATCTTATTTCCTCTTTTAAACTATCAGTATATTGAACCATTTTTTAACCTTTCTTTTATATTATTCGACACAGATTATTCAAATCCTTTATTTTTATGTAATTTATGTAAATCATTGTTAAATCCTAGTCAGCAAAAAAAGATTATATATTTAATATATAATCTTTTCTCTTGTTCTTAAATCTTTATCTTTAACTAATTTAGTTTATCGTTAATTAATTTGCTGAAATAAATTTCTTTACGATATTATCTGTTTTTTCTTCAGCCATCCCTACAGCTTTTTGTAATTCTTCTGTAGTTCCAACTCCATGAATTTCATAAGACATATTTATTTTGTTTTCAACTAACGCTTCTACTTCTTCTTTTCCTTTGCTTTCAGCAAGAACTAATTCACTAACTAAAATTTGTTTTGCATTTAGCAACATTTTCTTTTCTGTAGTTGATAAACCTTTATCTTTTTGTTTAAAACTTAAATTTCTTACTATGTCTGCAACTTCAAAAATATCTCCAGATTTCATTTTTTCAACGTTGTCTCTGTATCTTTTGTTCCATTTCATAGACATTTCAGTACTATCTTGTTCTAAAACATTAATTACTTTTCCGGCTGTCTCTTTGTCTATAATATTACGTACTCCTATTTCTTCTGCTTTTGCTGTAGGCACCATAACCTTTACTTCACCAGGCATTTTTATTATATAATATGATTGTTTTTCATCTAATATAGCTCTTTCTTCAATCGTTTCTATAACTCCTGCTCCGTGCATTGGGTATACAATTTTATCTCCTACTTTAAACATTATTCGCCACTCCTTCCAAGCAATTTAAAAATTACTACATTACAATTATACTACAAAAAATGGCAAAAGTCAAAGAAATATAACGAATTTTAAAAAAGTTTTTTTCATTTTTATTACATATTTAAAAAAACACTTGCAAATTAAATAATTTAGAGTTTTAATATATTATTTATTTTATGATTATTTATTTGTTGAACCAAATCCGCCAACTCTTTCTCCATCAGCATTATCTTCGTCTGTTACTAAATATTTTTGGAATATTGCTTGTCCTATTGCATCACCTTTTTTTATTTCAACATCTTCTTCTTTTATATTTATAAATGCAAACATAATATGTCCATCATTATCTGGATTTCCGTAGTAATCTTTGTCAACAACTCCAACACTGTTTGCTAATATTAAACCTTTTTTTCCTGGATTAGAACTTCTGTTATATAATAGAAGCATTTCATCATCTTCCATATATGCTTTTAATCCAGTTTTTACTAAAGTTGGTTTTTGACCTCTTTTAAAAGCTGGTATTATTGTATCTTCGGCTGCTTCAACATCATAACCTGCTGAATATTTTGTTTTTCTTATTGGTAAATTAATTCCTGCATTTTCAAATCCTTTTGCTATTTCAAATCCACGTTTTTTCATAACTTAATTCTCCTTTTTTCTAATCTTTTCATATTATATATTCTCAAATTGATTATTGCAATATTTGATAATGCATTTTTATAAATTAATTTTTATTAAACAAAAAAGATGTCCTTATAAATAAGAACATCTTTTTTTAATTAATCTTGTGAATAAGGTATAATAGCAATATGTCTTGCTCTTTTTACTGTTGCTGTGATTTCTCTTTGATGTTTAGCACAAGCACCTGTTGCTCTTCTTGGTAATATTTTACCTTTTTCGTTGATAAATTTTCTTAATTGATCTGCATTTTTATAATCTAATTCAAAGTTTTTATCATTACATAATGCACAAACTTTTTTTCTCATTTTTCTAAACTTTGGATTAAAATCATCGTCTTGATTATTTCTATTGTTTCTTCTATTTTGTTTTTTATCAGCCATTTTAAATCCTCCAATCTTCTAACTTTATATATTTATTAAATTAGAATGGTAAATCGTCATCAGATGATGTAACTTGGAATTCAGCGCTTTGTGCTACTGATTCTCCAAATGTACTTTCAAATCCTGATACATCTCCATCTCTTTTACTGTCTGCAAAATATGCTTCTTCTGCAACTACTTCTGTAACATAATGTTTTTGCCCATTATCATCATCCCAAGTTCTTGTTTGGATTCTTCCTACTATTGAAACTTGTTGACCTTTTTTAAAGTATTTGCTAACGAATTCTCCAGTTTTGCTCCAAGCTACTATATTAACAAAATCAGCTTGTCTTTCTTCTCCTTGTCTAGCAAATCTTCTATTAACTGCTAAACTAAAAGATGCAACTAAAGTATTGTTTGTTTGAGTATATCTTACTTCTGGGTCTCTTGTTAATCTTCCCATTAAAATTACTTTGTTCATACTAGCTTCCGCCTTTCTTTATTATTCTTCGTCTTTTCTTACAACGATGAATTTAATAACTTCGTCTGTAATTCTGTATACTCTTTCAAGTTCTTTGATTAAGCTTGGTGCAGCTTCAAAGTTAATTAATACATATATACCTTCTGAATT
>JAZQTI010000089.1:0-10653 GCA_045630665.1 Candidatus Scatovivens sp. | reverse complement strand
ATGAATCAGAAGCCCTGAAATTTAAGGACTTCTGATAATTATTAAATTCATATTTATTTTGGAGTAAAGTAATCATAATTATTTTTTATTACATTTCTTCGATTTCTGAGCCAAGTCCGTCTTCAGCGAACAAGAAATCGTTCATTTCGTTATCTCTGATAACATATTTATCTTCAAAATCTTCTATATCTTGAGCAGTGTCAAAATTAGTATATTCAATATCACTCATTTTATAGTCTTCAAAATTTATTGTTCCAAAGTGGCAATTAGATAATTTACATCTATATTCAAAACACATTAAATCTCCCAAACATTTTTCAAACATAATTGTGTTAAAATCGCAAGCAGTAATATTTGCGTTAGGGTTTAAAGTTAAATCTGCTTCATCAAATAATAATACTGATTTTTCAAAAGCATTTATATCTCTAAAATTAAGAATAGGAAAATATATTTCCCAAGAAGATGCCATTTTCAAAGCATTTCCTTTTATTCTGATAAAGAATAAATTATTAGTTTTACCAAAACAAGCATTTAATAATTTTACGCAACTATCAATAGTTTTTATATTATTTAACACAATATTTCCATTTTCGATAGCATAATCAGCAGTAGAAAAAATAATATTAGATAAATTAAAATTTTTTGTATAACCTAGATTATTACCAATTTTAAAAATATGTTCTTGGTTGTCTGTATAACTTGAAATTATTGTTCCATAATCAGTATCGATTGAAAATTTGTCATCTCCAAAAATATTAAAACCACTTTTTCCTGATAAATCAACTTCGCTAGTGTACCAAACTCCAGAAGGAATATATAGTTTTATTTTATTTACATTTTTATTGTTTAAATACTTGTCAAATATTGATTTATTATTAAACTTAGTATTATTTACTTGATTTTTACCACCTAATTGCTTAATATTAACAGTTGAATTTTCAACTATCATTTCAGCAACTAAGTTTTCATCTCTTAACGCAATAATAAAGCCTTCATCAATATCATCTTCATTTGTTATTTCTCTAATTTTATATATTGAGCCACCTTCATCGTTTGAGTTGTAATAACCTAATGTCTTAACAGTTGAGCCTTCGATAACATTTTCAGCATTTTTCATGTCAGCAACAGTATTAAAAACAATTAAGCAGTTTAAATTTAAGTATTGAGCAATAATTTCCTCTAAAACTCCACTTTCTGCCATTTCGTCAAGTTTATTATTAATTTCCTCTTGCACATCTAAATTATTAAAATAATTGTCAACATACTCTTTTAAAAGAGTAAATAACTCTTGTAACTCCTCAACGGCTCTTCCGTTTTGATTAACGGTTGGTATAACTGTATTTTCTAAGAAATTACATAACCACATTAATTGTTCTTCGTAAGTTAATGAAACCTTGTAGCTTGTAGGAATGTAACCTATCGTGCAACAAAATCTTGGGAATGGTTTTAAAAAATTAATATTTTCCATATATTTTTACCTCCTTTTTATTAATAAATGCCCATGAATAAAGCATTTACTTCTTCTATAATTTCTCTATCAATAGCTCTTATATTGTCTCTAAATTGTTCTATCATCTTCTGAGCTGTTGCGCTAACTCCAGAATTTCCTTTTTGACTTCTAGTATAATGTTCTAGTGAGCTTGAATTTCCAGTTGAGCTTTGAGTGTTTGTAGTAGTTGTAGTGTCTTGACCACTAGCAGAGCTATCACTTTGTCCAACTGCGCTAGCATATAAACCACTTTCTAAGTTTTGTCTTGTTATATTGGTTTGAGGTGTTTGATTATCGATAGAAAGTGAGCTACTACTAGAGCTTGTATTAGAGCTTGAGCTTCCGTTGTTAGTTCCACTTGCGTTACTTACTCCACTTGCGTTTCTGTCGAAAGTTTCCGTAAAATCAACATTTACAAGAGGGTCGTATTTGATAGACGCTGAATAAATAAGTGGAAATTTTTCTTCCATTATTTCTTGCATTAAAACTTTAGCATAATGTTTGAAAAGAGCAGGAGTTTCAAAACCTATCTCGCGCATGAAGTAGTGGTCTACAATTTTTCTTGCTAGCCTATCTTTATTCCATATACCAGCATTTTCAATTACTTCTATTTCTTCTTCAGTTAGATATTCATTTATATTATAATCTTTAAACCAACTTTCTACTTCTTCTCGTGAGTAATAGTCAATAACTTTTCTTAACTCTATTGTATAACTAGCCATTTTCTACCACCTCCAACTTTTTCTCCACTTTGTCATCAACACCATTTTTGTTGAAATCTGTTACAACACTTTGCATATTTTTAATAATATTGTGTAAATCACTTCTCACTCTAACAGAAATTTCTTTCTCAGTTCCAGTTAAGCCAAATTTTTCGTTAAATTGTTTACAAGCTTCAATTCTAGGCGCTAACATACTTTGTAGATTTAAGTTGATTAGTTCATTATTAGAATTAGCCTCGTCAGCCACTAAGCGCTCTTTTTTGTCTATCATTATATTATTAACCCCTAAAAATGTAAGAGCCTCATTCCATATCTCCTTCTTGTAATCCATAATTTTATCAGCGATATATGGAGCGTCAGTTTTAAAAACTTTGAAAGTATTTTGTAACATTTGTCCTTTGTCAAAAACGATAAAAGGTTTATTGCCATCATACTGAGATATAGCATTGTCAATAGCTAAACGATTTTTTTCATCTGCAACGCAAGTAACGGGTGTTTTTTGTGCTTTTATATTTGTAAAAGCTGTAGCTTCTGCCTCATATAATCTATAAGCAAATAATTCCATAGTAGCGCTTGTTGGTATCATGTCCCAGTTATTCATTACTAAGATACATTCGTCATACTCTGTAGCGTTTGGAGAAGTTAAACCAGTATATAGTGTTCTATCTTCACTTAAAGTAAATGAATAACAGTGAAGTTGAGAAGGCAAGTCGTAAATGTTAACATAACCATTTGAGCAACATCTTGTATTTATAAAACCATACTCTTTATGTTTTAAAAATGTTGCTTTTCCATCATAGTATAAACATTTCTCTAAAAATCTACTATCCATTCCTTTTGGCAAGTTAACCCACTCAAAAATTGAAAGTGCTACTTTTTTAAATCTGTCTAAATAGTCATTAAAGGTCATATCATTTAACACAAGATTGTCTATAAATTCATAATTATTTCTGAAACCTTGTAAATATTTATTTTTCTTTTTAGCCATAATTTTGTCTCCTTTCTTATATATTTTCAATAATATTATATCAAATTTTGCACAAAAAGTGTAAAAAAAGATATAATATTATTAAAATTATCTATTATTTTGAGAGTAGTCTAAAAATGTTGAAGGGTTGTGCCACAAAGTTACACCATTATTGAATATATCTTTAATTATTTGTAGGTCAGCCTGTGGAATGTTAGCAACGATATTTGCTCCTATTGTTTTAACATAATTCCAGTTAGGTCTATTATTCAAGTTAGGTGTTTTAACATTATTTGTTAAATAGCCGTACATGTCAAAATATTTATCTATTCTTTGTGCAAATTGAGATTTTATACAATATCTTGTAAAAATATTTGTATTAAATAATCCGTAGCCAAGCAAAGTAGCATTTGAGCTCGACATAGTTGCGTTATCTGGTAGCAACTTTTGTTTTTCAATTTGAGCTAGTTGTTGTTGTACTTTAAAATCGTAGTTTACTCCTTTTGTTATCATATCGATAGCTTGACCAGTAAAACTTAAACCTGTTGAGGTTGCACCTTGTCCGTCTCCTATTCCGTTTCCCATTTTAAAAAGTTCTTCTCCAACTCCATAGGCCATTTTTACTCCACTTACAGCATAATTGAAAGTATCTTGATATGCTTGAATTTGTAGTATTTGTGAATTTTGGGCAAGCCAAGTATTAAATACGTCAGTTTTATAGCTTAAAGTAGGGTAACCATTAATGCTTGAATTATCACTTAGACTATCTCCAGACGCACCTCTATAATTTTGAGGTATAACTTGGACTTCTGGAGAGTGGTTAATTTCACTCATTATTTTAAATGATGGCGCACCATTTAAAAAATCTTCATATCTATATATCTTTTGAGTTCCGGTTTTGAGGGTTAAACCCTAAGTAGCAGTACGGGTAAGTTTTTAATTTTGCATTTTTAGGTGTATAGCCATCTATTGTTGTTGGTACTCCATTAATATTTTTGGTTGTTGCATTCTCAAAAAAGGTTGAAGGTAAAACTGCAAAAGGATAGACTGTTGGACTATCAATAGGCAGTGCAGATTTTACAGCTAATTTTGGTACAGTGAAAACATCTAAAATTTTATCTCCGTTGCCATCAAGATTTATTGCTCTTAATAATAAAGGTAAACCTGTCAAATAACAAGCTATAAATGTAACGGCAGATGGTATGCCATTGTACATGTTTCCATTTTGATTTACTTGTATTGCGGGAGCAATTACTCCATCTCCACTGATTTCGTCTCCAGTAAAAGCAATTAAAGCAATAGGGTCTAAATCGTCAACTGCAATTTGTTCTGAAATCTTAACCTCTCCAAACTCTAAACCTTCTGGCAATAGATTTGCACCTACGACATCATCTGCGGTTGCTAACATTTCTCTTTCAATAAAACTTTGTTTCCATGTTAAGTCAAATTGCCATGTTTGAAAAACATCAGTTTCAATAGTAACGGCAGTTAAGCCATCGTTTATATATTCCATATTTACTATGAATGCGTAAAACCATTTGTCTGTATAATTGTCGTTTTTATACATTACATAATTATATTCTAGTATGCTATCAATATGAGCTGGTATGTTCATTATTGAATTTTTTCTTTGGTATTGACAACTATTATATTCAATATAATCATTTAAACCTAAAAAATAATTTTCTTGAGCAGTAGTATTTGCGAAAGTAAGCTGATTTTTATTGTCAAGTTCAATAGGTACTTTTAATAATCTAATATCGGTATCTGGTGTAAGTGCCATTTTTTCTCTCCTTTCCTTTTAAAAAAAGAGAGGGAATTTTTAAATTTCCCTCCCTTTCAGAAAAATCATAAAATAAAATTAAACATATATTAGGGCATCATAATTTTTTAATTAAAAACTATTACTCTATGTTACATCAACTACGACTTGAATAATTAAAGTAACTTCGCCAGTTGTACAAATTAATGAGGCAGTTCCATCAGCGACACCAGTTATAGTACATTTATTATTTTTACTACCATCTTTTTCTACTGTGAACACTCCAGTATCTGTTGAAGTATAATAAATTGGAGTATTTCCATCTTCTGGAGTAATATCTAACTCAATTACTAAGCCTTCATCTCCAACGTTTACGCTAGCATTTTCGTAAGATAAGTTAGTAATTTTAACTTCTGGTACTTTACAAGTAGCAGTAACTGTTTTAGTAACTGTTCCGTTTGTTGCAGTAATTACACTTGTTCCAGCTTGTAGTCCAGTTAATTTAACTGTTCTATTGTCTACTTTTTCAACTGAAATATTTGCTTGTGTACCACTTGAGAAAGTGATAGTATCTGTTGAATTAACAGGGTCAGTTTCAATGTGTAATAAAATTGTTCCACCAGGTGCAACTTCTGGAGCAGTTTCAACAAAGTTAATTGATTTTGTAGCTACTTCTGGATTTCCTAAAGCAAATATTTTTGCGTTAGCAAATAAGCTGTATGAGTATAATTTTACGTTATTAAGGTAGTATTGCCACGTTCTATTATTGGCGTTATACCACTCGTCCATTGTCATTTCTTGACTTTGAATTTTAAACCAGTTTTTATCAGCTATCATTCCTATGATATTTGAGCCATCATATACAACATTGTGCTTGCTGTCGTATTGGTTAAAATCTTTTACATAGATAACATTTCCCAGTAAAGTTTTCTTATCAATATTGAAAGCTTCTGCTAATGTATTAACATCTAAGTAAGCTCCTATATCGTTTCTAATTAACAATACTATATCTTGAGGGTCTGTCCATGTTATTACATCTTTTCCATAACCTCCAACTTTACGCCATGCGTTGTAGTCAGCAGAAGGCTCTTGAAAGTTCAAGTATAATTCTCTAGCTTTTGTTAGGAATGCGTTTGCATTGTCTTGGCTAGTTTTTGGGTTAGATATAACTTCAATTTGTGCTTGATTTGATAAATAAGCGCAAGCTACTAAACCTTTTGTTAAGTTATACTCGTCAATGAAAGCTCCATTATATAATGAGTTTATAATTTCATTAATAAATGTTTCTAATGTTGACCATGATACAAAAGCGTCTTTAATTTTTGTTCTTGTAATTGTTACTGGGTACTGCAAATCGCTGTTTAATTGATGATATTGTACTTTTACATCCGCCTCATATTTGGCTAAAAGTCCGGCAAAATCATCTACATTAAATTGACGACCTTCAGCAGGGTTTATAAATATTTCTTGTCCTACTGCTCCTAAAGGTAAATTATCTCCTTCTAATACTTTTAATTTATTTTTAAATAATTTTGATACTATTCTGGTGTAAGCAATTCTTCTAACTAATACACTCATAAATTCATTCATTAAATTAGGGTTATCTAATAATGGACTTGCAAAACTTCCAATGTCTGTTGTTGGCAAAATTTCTGGAACATATTTTGCATAAAGAGTGTTATTTTCAATAGAAGTCTCTCTTATTTGATTTAATGCTACACGCAAACCTTCTTTAATAGGCATAATATCAACTCCTTTCTTTAATATTTACATAAATTATATCAATATATATAAAAAAAAGCAACAATTTTAAAAAAAATTGTTACTCTTTTCTTTGTGAAACTTCAAACTAATTACAAAAGATTTTTTTGCATACAAATATATATACAAAAGAAGAAAAAGTAATAAATAAATAAAAAAACATACAAATAAGTTTATTCAAATATAAATATAGTACATTATCAATATATCACTAAAAAAAATAAAAGTCAACATTATTTGTTGACTTTTTTGTGTTTTTTTTGGTTTTTATATAAATACAATTAATAATGAAGAATTTTGATAGGATAAATAAACAAATCTCCCATAAACAATATATCATTTATTATCTATATTGTCAATATTAAATTTTAAAATTTCCATCTTCATCAAAACAATCGTTAAAATTGAAAGCACTAGCTTTTGGTTTTGGTTGTTCTTTTTCTCTTTTTGGTTTTTTATCTTCTTCCAACCCCATAGGTATTTGTTGCAATAAATTCATATTAGTTTGCATTAAACCTTCTTTGTCTTTATTTAATGTTTCTATTTTTTTGTCTTTATCTGTTATAGTGTTATTCATTTGCATATTGTTTGATAAAATCGTGGCGATACTATCAGCAATTAAGCTTGCTTTTTCTTTTCCTATTTTTTCTTGCATATCGTCAGTAATTTTTTTTAAATCTTCATTTTTCATTTTTAATCACTCCTTTAAAATTTTATATTTATTTTCTTACTTAATAACGCAAGCCATTTTGTACTATTCTTTTTCCCACTTGGTGTTGGTTGAGGGTGTCCTCCTTGATATTCCACCCAATTATATCTAGGGTATGGAGTTACTATTGTGTCATTCACAAAAATTACACTATCTGGAACAATTCTTTTTGCTGTTGTTGTATCTGTAAAGTGCCAAACCATTGAATTTTGAAGTCCTTTTCCAGTTTCTAAGTGGACATGGTCTCCAGTTACATTTCCACCAGTTCCAGTACGGTTAAAAATTTCCCCTTGCCTTTTTATCGTTCCTACTGAGCTATAAGTTCCATTTGCTATATCGTTGTCATGATATACGATTATAGATAAATAATCTATTGTGTCATCAGCAAAATGTACTGTGTCAGTAGATACCCATAAAGCCATACATTCAACAGGGTCTACATATTTAAGTTCAATATCTACTGGCGCATAGCAGGGTGCTCTTAGTTCTCTTTGCCCTTGACTGTCTAATGCCACAAAGTCCGTTGCGTAGTAGACGCTGGGGTTATGTGAAAATGTCTCGTACCAACCTTGACTTATTGAAAAACCGCACTAATGGGAATAAAACAACTTGCTTATTGTTAGTATCTAACATTGTTTCATTTGGTAGCATTTTATATCACTCCTTTTAATCGTTATTTGTAAAAGTAATAGGTTGTATCATTTCTGGTATATAATTTACCTCATAATGATACTTGTCAACATAAGCTCCTGAGACATCTTCAACTACATATAATGTATTTTCATTTAATCTAATAAAATGTTTTTTATATAAATTTTTTCCTACTTCACATATAACCTCTAATTCATTGTGAGAATTATTTTGAAGACTAAAATTACCTACTAGCTCAAACATTATAGTATCAGTCCTTGCATTCATTACTATAATTCTTCTTGTAATATTAAAATTGTCAGCTTCTTTACCTAAATTAGTTGATACTCTGTCTACTTCTGTACAACCCGTTAATAATAAACAACCTATTAATATCATAATAATTATTAATACTATTTTAAATTTTTTCATACTTATTCTCCTTTCCCTGACCACATATCATAATTATAATTTTTAGTTAAATATTCTTGTATATTCACAAGCATAGTTTCTGGATATATATTTTTTGTAAATTCTCCTAATATAAAATTTAATACATCATATATAACCTGTAATTCTTTTTTTCTTATAAGAAACAATTCATCTTCTTTTCTTTTTTCTAATTCTTTGCCTAAAAAATACATAATTATTGGTATATCCATTTTTTTTATTCTCCTTTTTCTTTTTTTTCTAATTTATCTATTCTTTCACTAAGTTCAATTAAGGTTTTAGATATATTATCTAGTGTATCATTCGCCTTTGACTGATATTTAAAAATAAATATCAGTAAGGCAATAAAACTTGCAACTCCTAAACCATTATTTACACACACATTTACAATTTGTTCCATAACTATTCCCCCTTTTACAATTTTATACAATATTTTAAATTTATCCAGCCAGATGGTACTAAGCCCCATTCTCCTTCAACTTTCATTACATCTATAACAACTCCATTGAGTAGTCCGTTGCATTCTCCATTTCCTAAAGACTTGTTTTGCGCCCTTGCGTTTTCGGTAAGTTCACTATGAGTTTTTATTCTTGAATTAATATTAGGCTCTGTTCTAACATTAAGCCATGAGTTTACTTTTACTTTATATCTTCCCGTCTTATAATTTGTATAATCTTCTTCTATATAATTTATAGGGTTTATTCTTTTATTGTTTTTGTCAAAAATTTCAAAATGTAAATGAGCGCCGTTTGCATTCCCACTATTTCCCATATAACCAATTATTTGTCCTTTTTTTACTTTGTCATTTAAGCCTACACTTATATAAGACATGTGAGCATATAGTGAGTAGTATTCTCCGTTATTATGTTTTATTTTCAACATGTTCCCATAGGTTTCGTTACCTTGCGAATGAGTGTCGTTTCTTCTCCCACTTTGCGCCATTATAACAACCCCATCATCACAAGCTATGATATAGTCTAGGTGCTTTCCTACACCTACAATATCAACCCCTCTGTGTCCGTCAACTCCATTAAAACTATAATGTTGTGTTATCTCGTTCTGATAACTTTTTAATACTTTTGAAATTTTCATAATTTTTCCTCCTTTGTATTTTTATTTGATATTATTATATACCTTTTTTTAGTTTTTGTGTACTATTCTAAATTTAATTCTTTTAATGTGTATTGTTTTCTTAATTCCATGTTTTTATACATTGTACTTCTCTTAAATTCAGGTAATATTAAATTATCATTATTATTAATTTCACTTTTATAATTTTTAACATTTATTATTATAAATTCATTATTAAATATTGACATTTTTTCAATATAATTAACTCTTTCCTTAAAAGGTTTTATTATAATACTTAAATACTCCTTTTCTTTTTCGTCTAAAATTTCTGGTACTTTTTCAATTTCAACTATACTTTGCCAACGTGAAAAACCTTCAGGATATGATACAAAATAAATTCTATTGAAAATTCCTAATTTTTTATCAACTTCTTCAACAAATTTGTCTTTTAAATATGTTTTTTCAATACATTTAACCTTCCCAACATTACCAGTAATAATATTTCTAACTTTATCTCCTACTTTAAATTTCATATTTATTCCTCCTTCTATTTTAAATTATAAAAACAACCTTCACAACCCATTTTTTCTTTTTGACAACTTTCTTTTTCTTTTTCGCCACATACTGTGTCAATAAAGTAAAACATATTTTCTTTTATTTTTTCTTTTGGTACAATTCCTACAATAATTCTTGTGTCATCAGTTTTTAGAGCTTCTTTTAAGTCTTTTAATTCGTTGAAATTATTTTCACTAAAACCATAATAAATGAAACCATTTGCCACTTTGTCAAAAACTTTTAATAAATCTTCGTACTCTAATAAGTCTAATATGTCTTCACTACATTTTTTTATGTCATTTAACGCAAAGTGAAAGATTTTTCCCATTTTAATTGTTTCAATAAAGCTCGTTTCATTAAATACTTTAATATCTTTTATTTCTCCTATTAAACCTCCATTAGTTCTAAAATAGTTTCCTTTTTTTAATTTTCTCATAATTATTCCTCCCTTGTATATTTTTCAAAATCTTTTCTTATTATACTTCTTATATCTTTAAAACAATCTGGACATAATTCGTATATTGTAAAAGTTCCTAA